>NZ_JBEXDT010000036.1:0-73469 GCF_040605905.1 Nonomuraea sp. NPDC005501
CCGGCCGAGCTCGCTGCTCGGCACGGCCGCCGCCGCGCAGACCGGCTCCAGCCGCCGCACCGGCCTCCTCGTGGTCGGCGGCGTGCTGCTGGTCGGGCTGGCCTGGCTCGGCTTCGGCCTGTACCGCAGGCGGTCACGCCTCTGAGGGCAGCCCCGCGGGTGAGCCGCTCGACGGCACCGGCGAAGGCGTGGGCGGCGGGCTGAGCCCGGCCGTGGCCGTCCACGCGGCGACGTACAGGACGAGCCGGGCCGAGAAGTTGATCCACAGCAGCAGCCCGACGATGACCGCGAACGCCCCGTACAGCGGGTTGTTGAGTGTGTGGCTCAGCAGCAGCCCGGCGAGCTGCTTGAGCAACCCGAAGCCGATCGCCCCGAGCAGCGCCCCCTTGGCGATCACCCGGAACGGCTGGGTGGGCGGGGCGACCCAGCCGAGCACGACGGCGAACAGCACCCAGTCGGCGACCAGGCCGGCGAACAGGCCCGTCAGGAAGAGCCCGGCCTTGTTCACCGGCGTGTCGTCCAGGCCGAACAGGTGCACCGCCCAGGTCGTGGCCTGGGTGGCGAACCCGCTCCCCACGACGGAGGCGAGCATCGTGACCCCCAGCAGGACGAGCGAGGCGAGGTCGCGCAGCTTGCCACGGAAGTAGTCCAGCGGCGGCGTCGTGGTCATCGACATCTCCCGCAGCGCCCCGCGCAGCGCGTCCATCGCGCCGAGCCCCGCGTAGAGCAGGCCCAGCAGGCCGATGATCCCGGCCGTGCCCTTGGCGGCGGCGATGCTGGAGACGTCGAGCCGGCCCGAGATGCCGGGAAGCTGCTCCTCGGCGGCCTTGCGCATCGCCTCCATGGCGGCCTGGTCGTTGGCCAGGACGTAGCCGAGCACGGCGAAGCCCAGCGCCAGCAGCGGGAAGAACGACAGGAACGCGAAGTACGTGACCGCGCCGGCCAGCCGGTCGCCCGACTGGAGCTGGTAGCGCTGCACGGTCCGGATCAGGTGGTCGACGGACGGCCTGCGGACCCGCCAGTGCTCCCTCAGGCGGCGCCCGCGCGCCTTCACCGCCTCGATCCGCTCGGACAGGCCCATCGTTCTCGTGCCACCTTTCGCCCCGGTCAGTGGCTCCTGCCCGGCACCTGCCCGTCAAGTCTGCCATCGGGAAGTGTTTTCGCCGTTCAAGGCGGTGCCGCGCGGGACGAGGGGCCCGGCGCGGGTGTCAGGCGAGCGCGGCGGTGACGTGGCGCGCCGCGGCGGCCAGCGCGTCGAGCGCCGCGGGCACGTCGTGGCCCACGAGCCGCCCGCCGCGCTTGACCACCCGCCCGCCGACCAGGACGGTGTCCACGGCGCTGGTGTCGGCGTTGAGGACGATCGCTCCGATCGGGTCGTACGAGGCGGCCATGCCGAGCGTGGCCGTGCTGAGGAGCACGAGGTCGGCCTGCTTGCCCGGCCGCAGCGATCCGGTCACGTCGCCGAGCCCGGCCACCCGGGCGCCGTCGATCGTGGCCATGCGCAGCACGTCCCTGGTGGTGAAGCCCAGCCCGGCGCCGCCCGGCCGGCCGCGCTCCAGCGTGTACGCGGTGCGCATGAGGCTGAACATGTCGCCGGGCGCGCACGTCACGGTGTCGGCGCTGAGCGAGACGGGCGCGCCGGCGGCCTGTGCCCGCCCGGTCACCGGGTAGCCGATGCCGAGCGTCATCTCGTCGATCGGCGAGACCGACACGCCGCCTCCGGCGCCGGCGATGACCTTGAGCTGCTCGTCGTCGTAGTGGTTGGCGTGGACGAACGTCGTGCCGGGCGTGAGGTGCCCGTGGGACTCCAGGAAGGCGAGCCCCCTGGCGGCGCTCTCCGGCCCGTGGCCGCCGAGGTGGGCGGTGACGGGCAGGCCCAGCTCGCGGGCGGTCTCCAGCTCCTCCAGCGCGTGGTCCTCGGGCAGGATCTCCGGCCCGAGCGCGGCCATGACCATGCTGACCAGGCCGGGGGCGGCGAAGTGGACGTCGCGCACGCGGCGGGTCTCCGCGGCCAGCCCGGAGCGCGGCCCGCCGTGGCAGTAGCCGAGGACGGCGCGGACGCCCGAGGCCCGCAGCGCCTCCACGGCGGCGTCGGTGTGCTCGGGCGTGAACTGGACGTGCGACCAGTCCAGCAACGTGGTGACGCCCGCGTCGAGGCACTCCAGGGCGCCCGCGAGGTTGCCGGCGTGGACGTCCTCCGGCCGGAAGGCCGGGGCCAGCTCGCCGAGGACACGCCCGAGGTAGTCGCCGAACGTGGCGTCGGGCATCGTCGCCCGGATGGCGGCCTGCCAGGTGTGCCGGTGGGTGTCGACGAAGCCGGGCAGCACGATCCGCCCCGTCGCGTCGATGACCTCGGCCCCGTCGGCGGGGGCCAGCCCGGGGCCGACCTCCGCGATCCTTCCGTCCCTGATCCGGACGTCGGCCGGCCCGATGACGACCGGCTCCGGCTCGGTGTCGACGACGATCCCATTCCTGATCACTGTTTCCATGTCGAAAAGCTTATTGAATAGCTTTCTGAAAAGCAATCAGCCCACAAGTATCCTCGTCTCATGAAGCATGACGAGGTGGACGGGCTCGTCCCGCGCTGGCGCGAGGCCGGCATGCCGTCGGCCCTGATCTCCGCGCTGGAGCTCAGCAAGCGGACGTCCCGCCTCGACATGCTCTTCCAGGAGGCCGTCAAGGCGGAGCTGGCCGACCTCGGGCTCACCTACGCCGAGTTCGACATCCTGGCCGCGCTGTGCCGCACGCCGCCGCCGCACCGCATGAAGCCGAGCGAGCTGTCCAAGGCCCTCTTCCTGACCTCCGGCGGCACGAGCAACGTGCTCCAGCGCCTGACGGCCGCCGGCTACGTCGAGCGCGCCGCGGACCCCGGCGACGCGCGCAGCCGATGGGTGCGGCTGACGCCCGAGGGGCTGCGCGTGGCCGACGCCGCGCTGGCGGCCTCGGGCAAGGCGCACACCGAGGTGATGGCGGGCGTCCCCGAGGAGGCCGTGCGGCGAGCCGCGGACGCCCTGCGCGAGGTCCTGCTCGCGGTGGGCCGGCGCAGGGTCCGCTGACGACGCGAAGAGCGCCCGGCCCCCTCAGGGGCCGGGCGCCCGATCCGGGCGGCTCGTGGCCGGGCCGGCGTCCGGTCCGTCAGGCCCCGGGCAGGAAGCCGATCCTGTCGCGGACCTGCTCCATCGTCTCCTCGGCCACCTCGCCGGCGCGCCGGGCGCCGATCGCCAGCAGGCGATCGAGCTCCGCCTCGTCGGCGAGCAGCTTCTCGGTACGCTCGCGGATCGGCGTGAACGTGTCGACCACGGCCTCCGCCACGTCCTTCTTGAACGTGCCGTAGCCCTGGCCCTCGTAGCGGGCGACCAGCTCGGGGATGGGCGTGCCGGTCAGCGCCGACTGGATGCGCAGCAGGTTGGACACGCCCGGCTTGTTCTCCTCGTCGAACAGCACCTCCGAGCCCGTGTCGGTGACCGCGCGCATGACCTTCTTGCGCAGCGGGCCGGGCTGGTCGAGCACGTCGAGGATGCCCGCCGGGCTGGAGGACGACTTGGACATCTTGGCCGACGGCTCCTGGAGGTCGGTGATCTTCTCGACCTCCTTGAGGATGTGCGGCTCGGGCAGGGTGAACGTGTCGCCGAAGCGGTGGTTGAAGCGCTGCGCCAGGTCGCGGGTGAGCTCCAGGTGCTGCTTCTGGTCCGCGCCGACCGGGACCCGCTCGGCGTGGTAGAGCAGGATGTCGGCGGCCTGCAGGATCGGGTAGGTGAACAGCCCGACGCTCGCGGCGCTCTCGCCGAACTTGGCGGCCTTGTCCTTGAACTGCGTCATCCGGGCCGCCTCGCCCATGCCGGTCAGGCAGTTGAGCACCCAGGCCAGCTCGCTGTGCTGCCGTACGTGGGACTGCACGAAGACGGTCGAGCGCTCCGGGTCGAGCCCGGCCGCGAAGAGCTGGGCGGCGGCCACGCGGGTGCGGCGGCGCAGGTCGGCCGGGTCGGTCGGCACGGTGATCGCGTGCAGATCGACCACGCAGTAGAAGGCGTCGTGGGTCTCCTGCATCGGGACCCACTGACGGACCGCACCCAGGTAGTTGCCCAGGTGGAAGGAGTCCGCGGTGGGCTGGATGCCGGAAAGAACACGAGGTCTGGCCATGGCACACAATTGTGTCAGGAATCCTGGTCGGGCGGCGACTCAACCGCCAGGCCGCGCTTCACCCTCACCCTGGCGATACGGCGTCCGTCCAGCTCCGTGACGGTCAGCTCGAAGCCGGGGATCTCCACCGTCTCGCCCACCTCGGGGACGTGGCCGAGCATCGCCATGACGAAGCCGCCGAGCGTCTCGTACGGCCCGCTGGGCAGCTTGATGCCGGTCTCGGTGGCGAAGTCGTTGAGATTGGTCAGCCCGTCGATCTCGATCTCGCCGGCCGGGAGGATCACGGTGTCGTCCTCGATGTCGTACTCGTCCCTGATATCGCCGATGAGCTCTTCGACCAGGTCCTCCAGGGTGACGATGCCGGCGGTGCCGCCGTACTCGTCGACCACGATGGCCAGGTGGTGGCCCTCGCCGCGCATCTCCGACAGCGTGGTGAGGATGCGCTTGGAGGCGGGCACGTACTTGACCGGCCTGATCGGCACCAGCTCGCTGATCGGCTCGATGCGGCCGGTCAGCACGGGGTCGAGCAGGTCGCGGACGTGGACGAAGCCGATGACCTCGTCGTACGACTCGTGGTAGACGGGGAAGCGCGAGTGGGGCATCCCGGCGGCGAGCACCGCGGCCTCGGCCAGGGGCGTGTCGGCCTCCATGAACTCCACCTCGGTCCGGGGCAGCATCACCTCGCGCACCTGACGCTTGCCCGCGGCGAACACCTCGGCGATGAGGTTGCGCTCGTCGGTGGTCAGGTCGGTGTGGCCGACCACCATGTCGCGCAGCTCCTCGGTGGTCACCTCCTCCCTGTCGGCATGCGGGTTGCCGCCGAGCAGCTTGACCACGCCGTCGGTGGACTTCGACAGGGCCCAGATCACCGGCCGCGACAGCGCGGCGATCCGGTCGAGGAACGGCGCCACGAACAGTGACAACCCCTCGGCCCGCTGCCGGGCCAGCCGCTTGGGCGCCAGCTCGCCGAGCACCAGCGACACGTACGAGATGGCCAGGGTGACCAGCACCAGCGCGAGCACGGGCGCGACGGCGACCGGCACGCCCCAGCCCTCCAGCACGGGGACGAGCTGGAGGCCGAGCCGGTCGGCGCCGAACGCGGCCGAGAGCATGGTGGCGACGGTCACGCCGATCTGCACGGCCGACAGGAAGCGGTTGGGGTCGCGGGCCAGCTTGGCCACCCGCTCGCCGCGGCGGCCCTGCTCGGCGAGCTTGCGCACCTGGCTCTCGCGCAGGCTGACCATCGCCATCTCCGCGGCCGCGAAGAAGCCGCCCACGAGGATGAAGACCAGGACGAGGGCGATGTTGGCCACGACAGCGTCAAACATGGTGGTTGGCAGCGTACTCAACGCCTTTCGGGCGTATGCTGAACGGCAAGTCGTACATAATCAAACATATTCGCACAGGAGTAGACATCATGAGGCTTCTGGTCACCGGCGGCGCCGGATACGTGGGAAGTGTCGTGGCTGCCCAGCTCGTCGAGGCAGGGCACGAGGTGACGGTGCTGGACGACCTGTCGACCGGCCACGCGGACGCGGTGCCGGACGGCGCCCGGTTCGTCGAGGGCTCGATCACCGAGGCGCACGACGCGCTCGCCGGCGCGGAGGCGGTGCTGCACTTCGCGGCCAAGTCGCTGGTGGGCGAGTCGGTGGAGAAGCCGGGCCTGTACTGGTCGCACAACCTCGGCGGCACGCTGGCGCTGCTGGAGGCCATGCACGAGCAGGGCGTGCGCCGCATCGTGTTCTCCTCGACCGCCGCCACGTACGGCGAGCCGGAGCGCTCCCCCATCCAGGAGAGCGACCCCACGCGGCCGACCAGCCCCTACGGCGCCTCGAAGCTGGCCGTCGACACCGCGCTCACCGCCTACGCCGGCCTGCGCGGCCTCGGCGCGGTGAGCCTGCGCTACTTCAACGTGGCCGGCGCCTACGGCCGCTTCCGCGAGCGGCACGCGATCGAGACCCACCTCATCCCGAACGTGCTGAAGGTCGCCACCGGAGAGCGCGAGTCGGTCAGCGTGTTCGGCACCGACTACCCGACGCCCGACGGCACCTGCGTGCGCGACTACGTCCACGTGAGCGACCTGGCCCGTGCCCACCTGCTGGCGCTCGACGCGGTCCGCGAGGGGCGGCACCAGATCTACAACCTGGGCAGCGGCACCGGCTTCTCCGTGCAGGAGGTCGTCTCGGTCTGCCGCGAGGTCACCGGCCACGACATCCCCGCCGTCGTCGGGCCGCGCCGCGCCGGCGACCCGGCCGTGCTGGTGGCCTCCTCGGAGAAGATCCAGCGCGAGCTGGGCTGGAAGGCCGAGCGGGCGTCGATCCGGGACATCGTCTCCGACGCGTGGACGGCGCTTTCCGGCAAATGACGCATGCGGCGGCGCGATATGTGCTGTGATACCGAAATGTGAGGACCTTTTCACCTAGGGTCACGTCTTCGCCCAGGGTCATGAAGCTGCTCTTCGGCTCAGCCGTCGTGCTGGGCAGCCTCTCGGCCGCCGCCGGAGTCGTGTTCGCCACGGCCTCATCAGCTCCTCATGCCCCCTCGGGGATCTCCTGCCCCGGCACGGGCGAGCGGAACACGCCGTCGCCCTCCGCCTCCGCCGTCCTCCCGTGAGCGTCCGCGCCCGCTGTCCCCGCGCAAAGCGAAGCGCGCGCCCCGCGAACGGGACGCGCGCCGATACGGACGGCTCGATGGGACCGGGGGCCGCCGGGGAGGATCAGATGAGGCCGAGGGACCTGACCGCGTCCCGCTCCTCGACGAGCTCCTGCACGCTGGCGTCGATGCGCTCGCGCGAGAACGCGTCGATCTCCAGGCCCTGGATGATCTCGTACCGGCCGCCGGCCGAGCGGACCGGGAAGGACGAGATGAGCCCCTCAGGCACCCCGTAGGAGCCGTCGGAGACGACCGCCGCCGAGGTCCACTCGGCGCCGTTGACCCAGTCGAAGACGTGGTCGATCGCGGCGTTGGCGGCCGAGGCTGCGCTCGACGCGCCCCGCGCCTCGATGATCGCCGCGCCGCGCTTGGCCACGGTCGGGATGAACGTCTCGCGCAGCCACTCGGCGTCGACCTGCTCGGCCGCGACCTTGCCGCCCACCTCGGCGTGGAACAGGTCGGGGTACTGGGTGGCCGAGTGGTTGCCCCAGATGGTCATGTTCCTGATGTCGGTGACCGGCACCTGAAGCTTGGCGGCGAGCTGGGAGAGCGCGCGGTTGTGGTCGAGGCGGGTCATCGCGGTGAACCGCTCGGCCGGCACGTCCGGGGCGTTCTGCTGGGCGATGAGCGCGTTGGTGTTGGCCGGGTTGCCCACGACGAGGACCCGGATGTCGTCGGCGGCGTGGTCGTTGATCGCCTTGCCCTGCGGCCCGAAGATGCCGCCGTTGGCGCCGAGCAGGTCACCCCGCTCCATGCCGGCCTTGCGCGGCATGGCGCCGACCAGCAGGGCCACGTTGGCGCCGTCGAACGCCACGTCGGGGTTGTCGGTGATCTCGATGCCGGACAGCAGCGGGAACGCGCAGTCGTCGAGCTCCATCGCGGTGCCCTCGGCCGCCTTCACGGCCTGCGGGACCTCCAGCAGGCTCAGCTTGACCGGCACGTCCGCGCCCAGCAGCTGGCCCGACGCGATGCGGAACAGCAGCGCGTAGCCGATCTGACCGGCGGCTCCGGTGACGGTGACCTTGACGGGCGTGGCCATGGCCTTCCCCTAACTCACAGGACGAATCATTGACTTTGGGATGCTACCCGTTCGTCATCCGCAGGGTTCCATCGCGGGCGGCTTCAGCTCCAAGGTGAAGTCCACCTTTGCGAAATACCGGGTCAGCAGTTGCTTCATGACGCCCGTCCGGTAGAAGTCGGCGATCAGGCTCCTGACCGTCTTGCAGGCCCGCACGTCACCGCCCCGGATGCCGACCGCGTAACGCTCGTTGCTCAGCTTCGCGCCGAGAATCTTGAAGCGGAGGCTCTCGCGACCGGCGAAGCCGGCCAGGATCAGATCGTCACCGGGCACGGCGTCGACGCGGCCGCTGCGCAGCAGGTCCATGCATTCGGCGTAGTTGCCGGCCGTGACGGGCTCCACGTCCACCAGGGCCTGCACCTTGCCGACCGAGGGGCTGTTGACCGCGCACACCTTGCGGCCCTTCAGGTCCTCGACCTTCTCGATGCCGGCGCCGTCGTGCACCAGCACGTCCTGGTGGGCCAGGTAGTACGGGCCGGCGAACTCGACGCCGCTGTCGTCGATGGAGTACGTGGCGAGCACCAGATCGACGGAGCCGTCGGCCAGCATGTCGTCGCGGTTGCCGACGGACACCCGGACGAACGTCGGGTTCGCCGCGCCCAGCTCGGCGGCGATCCGCCTGCCCAGCTCCACGTCGAACCCCTCGAACCCGCCGTCGCGCGCCAGGCCGATGCCCGGCAGGTCGCCCTTGACGCCGATCACGAGCCGGCCGGTGCCGGCGACCTTGTCGATGACGCTGGCGAAGGTCCGCGACGGCGTGGGCGTGTCGCCGCCGGACGGGCCCAGGCCCAAGGCGCGCTGCGGCCAGCCGTTGGCCAGGGCGACGACGCTCCCGGCCACGACGAGGGCGAGCACGGTGACCAGGGCGATCCACCACGCCTTGCGGCGGCGGGTCCTCGCCAGGCCGCCGAGCTGGGTGGGCGGCGCGGGCGGCACCCCGGTGTGGCCGACGAGCGCCTTCAGACCCGCGTGCTGGTCGCCCGGATGCTGATCGCCGGCGTGCTGCCCGATGGACTGGTGATCGCCGGGCTGCTGGTCGCCGGGACGCTGGTCGCCAGGGTGCTGGTCGCCGGGGGGCGCCTGCTCACCGGCGGTCGTGGCCCGCGCCTCGGCCGGCAGGGCGGAGGCGTGGAAGAACGAGGTCTCCGCGTCGGCGTCCGCGCCGTGATCGGTCCCGCCGCCCGTGTGCCCGGGAATCCCTCCCTCGCGCACCCCGGAGGTCCCTCCGGTGTACGCGGCGGGCGCGCCGCCTGCCGCACCGGCGTCACGCGCGGAGCCGCCCGTCGTCGTGCGGGGATGCCCCTGAGGCGCCAGGGTCGTCGAGACGCGCAGGAACGGCGTGGTGTCGTCGGTGGCCACCTGCGCGCCACGGGTGAGGACCGCCGTGGACGCCCCGGCCGTCTCCGGCTGGCCGAGCAGCCGGAGCAGGATCTGGTCGGCCGAGGGCCGCTCCTCGGGCGACTTGGACAGCGCCGAGCGCACCACGCTCCGCAGCGGCTCCGGCATCATGCTCACGTCGACCTCGTGGTTGAGGATCCGGTTGAGCACGACCGCGATCGAGTTGCCCTCGAAGGCGGCCTGGCCGGAGGCCGCGAAGGCGATCGTCGCGCCCCACGCGAACACGTCGGTGTAGGGGCCCACGTCGTCGCCGGCGATCTGCTCCGGCGCCATGTAGGCGGGGGTGCCGATGGCCCGGCTGGTGATGGTCCCGGTCGAGTCGATGATGCGGGCGATCCCGAAGTCGACCACGCGCGGCCCGTCGGCGGCGATGAGCACGTTGTCGGGCTTGAAGTCGCGGTGGATGATCGAGGCGTGGTGGATGGCGGTCAGCGCGGTCGCGGTGCCGATGGCCAGCCGGTCGAGCACCGTGCCCCGCAGCGGCCCGTCCGTGTCGACGATGTCCCGCAGGGCGCGCCCGTCGATGTACTCGCTGGCGATGTACGGCGCGTCGCCTTCGAGGTCGGCCTCGATGACCCGGGCGGTGCAGAACGACGCCACCCGCTTGGCGGCCTTGAGCTCCCTGGCGAAGCGCGAGCGCGCGATCGTGTCACCGCTGAACTTGACGTGCAGCAGCTTGATCGCCGCCCGCTCGCCCTGCTCGTCGACGCCCAGGTAGACGATGCCCTGGCCGCCCTCCCCGATCCGTCCGGTCAGCCGGAACGACCCCAGCTCGCCGGGGTCGCCGGTCACCAGCGGCGAGATCTGCGGCATTCGTCTTCCCCACACTGTGCTTACGGCCCGACGAGGCAAACTTTACGACGTGCAGGAAGTTCTCAGGGTGGCGTTAACCGTTCGTGATCCACGCCCGGGTCTTCCTGTCCGCAACGGTGACACGCGACCGCGGCGGAGTCACGCCCAGGGGCCGCACACGTCGTCCAGCACGGACGGGCTGTCCGGGTCCTGCTCGACGGTCCCGGTGGAGGTCCCCCACCAGCGGCTCACCTCGAAGACCAGCTCGACCGGTTCCGCCCGCACGGCCGGGCAGTCCTGGACCTCCCACGTGAGGTCCAGCCGTACCTCCTCACCGGGCGCGAGGACGTGCGGGAAGCGGCCGCCGCCGGTCATCGCCGCCGAGCGCAGGACGAGCCCCTCCGTGCGAACGCCCACCCCGGTCAGCGTGACCGGCGTCCATCCTTCGTTGACGAACCGCCGTGTCTCGTGAGTGGTGGCACTCTCCTCGGACGAGTCCGCAAAGAATGTGAGGCCGCCCCCACGTCCTCCGTCCCCGAGGCGCGGCACCACGGCGCCGCTCGCCCACAGCAGCGCCAGGAGGGCAGGCACCAGCGCCACCGCGACGGGCGCCCATCCGAGCCCGCGCGCCCCGGCTCTTCGCGCTGTGGCGGCTTCGGCCACGAGTCGGTCTGCTATTTCACTAGAAAGCACTAAAAATCCCCCAGGCGTGAGATCCCGGATTCTGCTACTTTCTCCGCCGTGACGAAAGCCGATTCTTGTTAGCGGCGGCGTTCCTCGTCGTGCTGGCGGGGGTGACGATCGGGGGCGTCGTTCTCCTCGCCCGTGAGCCGGTCCTCGCCGCAGAATCGGTGACATTCGCCCGGCGACAGCGCCTGACGCTCACCCCGTACAACGCGGCCGGCGTCGCCCGCAGACTGCGCGCGGACCGGCGATTCCGCTATGCGGGAGCAGGCGCCGGAGCCGCGGTCGCCCTGGCCGCGATGGTCCAGGAATCGTTCCCGACTTCGCCTTACTATACCGTTATCGGGTGGTTTTTCGGTGTAATAGCAGCCGAAATAGCGCGCAGCCGTTCAATGCCGGACCGCGTCCGGCCCGCGGGCATGCGCCTGGCCCCGCGCGCACTCGCCGGCATCTGGCGAGTCGCCGCCGTCCTCGCCTGCGGGATCGCCCTGAGCACCGTCGCTCGCTCGTTCCGCATGGAGGTCGGTGTCGCCGAGCGCCTCGGCGCGACGCTGGCGCTCGCCTCGGTACCGGCCGTCCATCTGCTGGTCAGGGACCTGCACCGGCGCGCCCTGCCCGCCGGGCCGGTGGACCTGGTCGCCGCCCGGCTGGCGCTGCGGGCGCGGTCGGCGCGCGCGCTTCTCGCGGGTGGCACCGCCGTCGCCCTGTGGACCGCGTCCAGCGGCGGCCTGCCCGACTTCCCGTACGTGCTGGGTGACTCCGCCTCGCTCGTCTGCGACGTCCTGCTGCCCCTCCTCGCCCTGATCCACGCGATCAGGCCGTGGCAGGTCACCCCTGAGCGGGCCGCCGGGCGCCCACGAGGGGCGCTGAAGCGCCTGGTGGGCGCGGCCCTCGCCGTCGCGACGACCGTCGGCCTCCTCGCGGGCTGGACCGTCTGGGGGACCGCGCGAGAGCCCCGGTACGGTCCGTATGACGGGAGCGGACAGGACGCCTGGCTGACCGGCCGGACCGTGACTCCCTGGGACTATGTCACGGGCGCGGACGGCTGGGGCGTGCGGCGGGCCGCCGCCGCGACCGCGCCGAGGCCGCCCCTGTCCCCCGTCGGCGAACCGCTCCGGTACGCCCGGCTGGACCGGGAGCGGCAGAGGTGGGAGCTGTCCGCCACACCCGGCTTCCCCCGTGTCCTCGGTCCGGCCGTCGCCCGTCTGACGAGCGGCGGGCCGCGCGGCCGGCCCGCCCCGCTCGCGCTGAGCCGGGACGGCCACCACGTCGCCTACCTCGACGGCGCCTCACGCCGCCTGGTGCTGCTCGACCTCACCACCATGCGCCTGATCCACCTCACCGGCCCGCTGGACGACGAGAGCGTGCCCGAGCCGGCCCTCTCAGCCGACGGCGGCCTGGTGGCGCTGACCTCGGCCGCCGGCGTGGAGCTGGTCGAGGCGCGGACCGGAGCCCGCTCACGCCTGTCCGGCGTGGGCCGCGTCCTCGGCCTGGGTCCCGACGGTGTGGTCGCGACCGCCGGCCGGCGGGCCCTCCCCGGCGCGCCGGGCACCGAGCTCCTGACCCTCGACCGCCGGGGCGCCGCGCTCACCCGCGTCCCCTTCGACCCCACCCTGGACGCGCTGGGCACCCCCGACGGGCGCGCGCTGGCCGTGATCGCCGGAGACGACCTCGTGACGATGGATCCCCGCACCGGCCAGGTGCTCCGGCGCGTCCCGATGCGCCTGCCCGCCCACTACGGGGCGCCGGAGACCGCCGGCTGGTCGGCCGGCGGCAGGCTGCTCGTCAGCGTCGAGACACGGGACCCGGGCCAGGCGAGGCATCACCTGGTCGACCCCGCCACCGGCGGGAGCGGCCCGGCCGATGGCCTGCCCGGCGCCCTGGACGACGCGGTGTTCGGCCGGCTCCGATGAGGGGCCCGTGGACGTACGGCGCGGCCGTGCTGGCCGTCGTGGCGGGAGTCTGGGTGACCGCGCCCGTGTGGTCGCAGCCTCCCGTCCGGTTCGTCCGGCCTGACCAGGGCCCGGTCGTGCCCACGCCGGGCCCGCGCGAGCTCAGGGGCCCCGCTCCCGCGCCCGTACGGTACGCGTACCGGCCGGCCTGCGACGACGGGGCGGAGACGTGCAAGCACTGGGTGCTCGTCTCCACCCGCGGGGAGCGGTGGTGGCTGCCCTACGCCTTCGGCAGCGGCCCGCTCACCCTCAGCCGGGACGGCACGCGTGCCGCCTACTGGCATCCGAAGCAGCACCGGTACGTCGTCGTGGACCTGCTCAAGGGCACCACCACGCCCCTCCCGGTGAAGACGGGCGAGCCGCCCGAGCCTGGCCGGGGCGGGCAGGAACCGATGTTCTCCCCCGACGGTCGGCGCCTCCTGGTGGCCGATGACCGGGACGATGACACGGGTGAGGTCGCCCCGGGCATCACCATGATCGTGGACGTGGCGGGCGGCGGGGTCCGTCGCCTGCCGCGGGGCGAGCGGGCCCTCGGATGGACCGACCGCGGCCCGGCCCTCGTGAACGTCAAGCCCTCCGGCCGCTTCCCCGGGCACGTCACCTCCGGCTCGTACGTCGTCCGGTCGGCGGACGGTGACGTGGTGAGCCGCGCCGAGCTGCCCGGCCATCTGGCCACGACGGCCGTCCCCTCACCGGCCGGGGACACGCTGGCCACGGTCGCCACCGAGTCCACGCCGGGCGGGCCCGTGCCACGCGGCGTCGTCCTGACCGACGCGCGCCGGGAGCGGCCCGCGCGCACCGTCGTGCCGCGGCTGCCCGCCGGGTGGCGCGTCCGCGCGATCCTGCGCTGGGAGAGCGAAGACGCGCTCCTCACCGAGACCCGCGGCCCCCATGGCGAGGTCGCCTGCCACCTGCTGAGCCCGGCCGACGGGACCATGACCCCGCTGCGGCTGGACGCGCCGTCGCCGATCGTGGTGGGCACACTGCGATAACTGGGAGCTAGTACGGCAGGGCGCGGGTCGTGTACGTGGTGCGCAGGAACGGGTCCTTGAACTTGGGGAACGCCACCGTCGTCACGTCTCCGTCCGAGGTGTAACGCATGTCCGGGTTGTTCTTCAACCAGTCGAGC
This sequence comes from Nonomuraea sp. NPDC005501, assembly GCF_040605905.1. Taxonomy (NCBI): domain Bacteria; kingdom Bacillati; phylum Actinomycetota; class Actinomycetes; order Streptosporangiales; family Streptosporangiaceae; genus Nonomuraea; species Nonomuraea sp. NPDC005501. Next base: position 13,826 of record NZ_JBEXDT010000036.1, read on the forward strand.
CACGCCGTGGAGCAGAACTGCGCGCAGTCGCCCTTCTTGTCCATGGCCCGGATGCGCGGGATGCCGAGCGGGTCGAAGGAGCGGCTGAACGGCGACGGCGCCGGGGTGTAGCCGGCCAGGAAGACGCCGGCGTGCTCGTACGACACGTCGCCCAGCTTGCCCCGGGCCGCCCATTCCTTCCGGCTCGGCTGGTTGCCGTACGGCAGGGCCAGCGTGACGGGCTTGACGTAGGCGAGGGCGCCGATCTGCTGGGCGATCGAGCCGATCTGCTCCTCGACCTCCTTCTTCGACTTGCCGCGCAGGTTGACGTGGTCGCGCGTGTGGTTGCCGATGTCGAAGCCGTTCTGCTTGAGCCAGAGCAGCATCTCCGCCTGCTCCTCGCGCACGGTCTTGCCGAACATGTCGCGCGTCACGTAGAACGTCGCCACCGGCCGGAACCCGGGGTGCCTGGCCGCCACCTCGCGCAGGATCGCGACCGCGGTGTCCGGCTTGGGATTGCCGACCTCGTCCAGGGAGAGCTGCGACGGCGAGGAGTCGTCGAAGGTCAGCACGGCCGGGTGTGTCCCGGCGGGGATGTCCATCTTGCCGGTGACGAACTCGGCCGCGGTGACCGGCACGTAGCCGTCGGCGGCGAGCCGTTCGAGATCGGAGCGGAACTGCTCCGGAGTCCTGTCGTCCGTCGTCGTCGGGTTCCTGATGACCCGGTGGAACATCAGCACCGGCACCTGGCCGAGCTCGTTCGCCTTGACCTTGGCCGCGGCGGCGACCTTGGCCGCCCGGGTCTGTTTGGTCTGGGCCGCCGTGTCGGCCTTGCCGCTGCTGGACGTGGGAGCGGGCTCGCTGCCGCAGCCACCCGCGATCACGACCACCGCCGCCAGGCCCACTCCGCTCAAGACACGCAGTCGCATCCGAACCCCCCGAGACGCGTACGACTCCTTGGGGAGGCTCCTACCCTGGTGATCAACTACGCCACGCCCGCCGGAACCCCAAGAGATGGCCCCGAACAGCGAAAAGGGCCGCCCGGAGGCGGCCCTTCCCCAACGGGACGATCAAGCCATCTTCTTCTTGAGGTTCTCGTCCAGCGCGGCCAGGAAGTCCTGGGTGGTGAGCCACTCGGCGTCGCCGCCGACCAGCAGCGCCAGGTCCTTGGTCATCTGACCGCCTTCGACGGTCTCGATGCAGACCCGCTCCAGCGTGTCGGCGAACTCGGTCACCGCGGGGGTGTTGTCGAGCTTGCCCCGGTGGGCGAGGCCGCGGGTCCACGCGAAGATCGACGCGATCGGGTTCGTGGAGGTCGGCTTGCCCTGCTGGTGCTGGCGGTAGTGCCGGGTCACCGTGCCGTGGGCGGCCTCGGCCTCGACGGTGCGCCCGTCGGGCGTCATCAGGACCGACGTCATCAGGCCCAGCGAGCCGAAGCCCTGCGCGACCGTGTCGGACTGGACGTCGCCGTCGTAGTTCTTGCACGCCCAGACGTAGCCGCCCTCCCACTTCAGGGCCGCGGCGACCATGTCGTCGATCAGGCGGTGCTCGTACGTCAGGCCGGCCTTCTCGAAGTCGGCCTTGAACTCGCTCTCGTACACCTCGGCGAAGATGTCCTTGAAGCGGCCGTCGTACGCCTTGAGGATCGTGTTCTTCGTCGAGAGGTAGACCGGGAAGTTGCGGGACAGGCCGTACCGCATGGACGCCCGCGCGAAGTCACGGATCGACTCGTCCAGGTTGTACATCGCCAGCGCGACGCCCGGGCCGGGGAAGTCGTAGACGTCCAGCTCGATCGGCTCGGAGCCGTCCTTCGGGGTGAACGTCAGGGTCAGCGTGCCCTCGCCGGGGACCTTGAGGTCGGTGGCGCGGTACTGGTCGCCGAACGCGTGACGGCCGACGACGATCGGCTTGGTCCAGCCGGGCACCAGCCGCGGCACGTTCGACATGATGATCGGCTCGCGGAAGATGACGCCGCCGAGGATGTTGCGGATGGTGCCGTTCGGCGACCGCCACATCTTCTTCAGGCCGAACTCCTCCACCCGCGCCTCGTCCGGAGTGATCGTGGCGCACTTCACACCCACGCCGTACTGCTTGATGGCGTTGGCGGCGTCGATCGTGACCTGGTCGTCCGTGGCGTCACGGTGCTCGATGCCGAGGTCGTAGTACTTCAGGTCGACGTCGAGGTAGGGAAGGATCAACTGTTCCTTGATGAACTGCCAGATGATCCGGGTCATCTCGTCGCCGTCAAGCTCGACGACCGGACCCTCCACCTTGATCTTGGGCATGCGAATGGTTCCCCTTCAATGAATTGATGCGTCGAGGCTATCGGACGGCCAAGTCAGCGTGCGAAAAGGGACATGATGAGGGCCTTGAGCTCGTTGTTCCCCAGCAACAGGGAGGTCAGCACGAGCACGAAGCCGAACACGCCCAGCGTGACGGCGTCCGTCCTTCTGCTACGCACGGCCAGCACGCCGCCGTACCCCGCGAAGCGCAGGGCAGCGGCCACCATCACCGCGCCGCCCAGCGCGAACCCGCCCCACCGCGGGTCCACGAACAGGGTCACGGCGACGGCCACGACCGCACCCGCCAGGATCAGCGGGTACGGTCCCCAGCTCTCGTCCGACTGAGTCACCTCTCCTCGATCGGCTTCCACTTCTGGTCCCGCTCTCCGATGTACTCGCTGTCGGGACGGATCAGGCGGTTGTCGGCGTGCTGCTCGATCACGTGGGCCGTCCAGCCCGCCATGCGGCTGATCGAGAAGACCGGCGTGAACAGGTCGGTCGGGATGCCGAGGTAGTGGTAGACCGTCGCGGCGTAGAAGTCGACGTTCGGGTAGAGGCCCTTCGTGTCGAAGACGACCTCCTCCATCTCCTTCGACATCCGGTAGTACGTGTCGTCCCCGGACGCCTCCGCCAGCTCCTGCGACATCCGGCGCAGATGCGTGGCCCGCGGGTCCTCGGTCTTGTAGACGCGGTGGCCGAAGCCCATGATCTTCTCGCCCGCGGCCAGCTTCTCGCGGACCGAGCTCGCCACGTCGCCGGGCGAGATCGACTCCAGGGTCTTCATGACCTGCTCGTTCGCGCCGCCGTGCAGCGGGCCCTTGAGCGTGCCGATGGCGGCGACGATCGCGGAGTGCATGTCGGACAGCGTGGCGGCGCACACCCGGGCGGCGAACGTCGAGGCGTTCATCGTGTGGTCGGCGTGCAGCACCAGGCAGGCGTCGAAGAGCTCCACCTCCCGGGCGCCGGGCTCGCGGCCGGTGACCTGGAGAAGGAAGTTCGCCGCGATGCTGAGCCCCGGGTCCGGGTCCGGCGCGCTGCCGCCGGTGCGGGCCGCGTGGTAGCGGGCCACGAGCAGCGGCTGCTGGGCGGTCAGACGGGCGGCCTTGCGCAGGTTCGCCTCGGGGGCGATCGAGTCGCGGTCGGGATCGTCCGCGGCGGTCAGCGAGACGAGGCTGCGCAGCGCCTCCATGGGTTTCTGCTTCTCGGCGATCTCGGCGATGTTCGCCGCGGCGAGCGCGCCCAGCTCTCGGCCTCGCACCAGCTCGGCCCCGAAGGCGTCGAGCTCCTCCCGGGTGGGCAGCTTGCCCCGCTGGAGCAGATGCGCGGTCTCTTCGAACGTCGCTCTGCCTGCCAGGTCGTGGATGTCGTATCCCCGGTAGAACAGGCGACCGGCCTTACCGTCGATGTCGCTCAACGCTGTGGACGCGGCTACGACGTCGGCCAGGCCTTTCGTGGGCTTGTCCGCCATGAGTCTTTCCTCCGGTTATCTTCGGTGGAAGTCTACCCGTGAGCAGGCAAAACCGTCTGCGAAGGTCCAGACCAATTTCACGCGTCATTCTCCTTATGGCAAAGGCGATTCCCCATCCCCTCGTTTGGGTAAGCCGGAGCTGTAGTAACAGTTACGGCGGGCTACCTGGGGAGGAACTGCCGTGGAGGGGCCGTTCATACGCGTCGAGGACACCGGTGAGGTCGTCCCGTTGCGCCCCGAGATCACGACGGTGGGGAGGGGCCGCGGTGTCGACATCCGGCTGACCGATCCCAGCGTGTCTCGACTCCATGCCGAGTTCGTCAGGCGAGGACCCTACCTGTACGTCGTTGACCTGGGCCTGTCCCGCAACGGCACGCGGGTGAATGGCAGGCCGATCGCCCGGAGGGTCCTGGACGACGGCGACGTCGTCTCCTTCGGAGCGGCGCGCGGTCGCATCGGCGGCGTTCCCCGCGAGGACTTCGCTCCCGAGGTCGAGCTCCGCAGGGCGGCGGCCCCCGAGCTGACCAGACGCGAGGTCGACGTGCTGACCTCGCTCTGCCGGCCGGCGCTGTCCGACGAGGCGTTCGTGGCCCCGGCGACGGCGCGGGAGATCGCCGACGACCTGGTCGTGACGGAGGCCGCGGTCAAGCAGCACCTGCTGCGGCTGTACCAGAAGTTCCGCATCCCGGAGGGCACCAACCGGCGCACCCGGCTGGCCAACGAGGTCGTCGCGCTGGGCCTGGTCCGGCCGACCCCCGTGGTCCCGCCGCAGCGCACGGGCACCCCGGCCGACCAGCCGTCCGCGGCGGGCCGCCGGGCCTCGTAGGTGCTCTAGGCGAAGCGGATCGCGATCGGCGCCTCGGCGAGGGGCGCCGGCAGCGTCAGCGGATCGGAGCCGGGCGTCAGCGTGCCCAGCACCCGTGCCCCGGTGGCGCCCGTGCAGCTCGGCACCGTGGCGGGCAGTCCGTGCGCGGTCAGCCAGCCGAACAGCGAGAAGGCGATCGCCTCCTTGGCCCCGGCGGGAACGCCGAGCTCGTCGCTGGTCACCAGCCGGGCGCCCGGCACGCGGGCGCGCAGCATGCCCATGAGCGTGGGGTTGCGGACGCCGCCGCCCGACACGACCACCGTGTCGAGCCGGTGCCGGCGGATCTCCGCCGCCACGGTCTCGGCGGTCAGCGCCGTCAGCGTGGCCACCAGGTCCGGGAGGGGCAGGTCCGCCTTGACGTAGCCCGGGGCGAACAACTCTTTACCGGTCGATTTCGGCGGCTCCTTGGCGTAGTACGGCTCGGCGAGCAGCTCCGCGAGCAGGCTCTCGTTCACGGTCCCGGCCGCGCCGAGCGCGCCGTCCTCGTCGTACGGCGGGGCGGCCGCGTCGATGAGCGCGCACGCGGGGCCGGTGTCGTAGGCGAGGGCCGGCTCGCGCACGGTCAGGTTGGCGATGCCGCCCAGGTTGAGCGCGCCGGAGCGGCCCGGCAGCCCGGCCATGAGCAGCAGGTCGAGGTACGAAACGAGCGGCGCGCCCTGCCCGCCGGCCGCGACGTCGCGCGCCCGGACGTCCGACACGACCGGCAGGCCGGTGCGCTCGGCGATCCAGGCGGGCTGGCCGAGCTGGAGCGTGCCCCTGACCCGGCCGTCCTCGACCCAGTGGAAGAGCGTCTGGCCGTGTGAGCAGATCAGGTCGGCCCGCGGCGCGTGCCCGGCGGCCTCGGCGAACGCCTGGCCGATGAGGGTGTCGAGCGCGCACACCTCGCCCATGTCCACCCGGTTCGGCGGCAGGGCGGCCACGATGCGGGCCCTCAGGCCGGGCTCGTACGGCTCCTCGCCGGTGTGCTCGACCACACCGGTGAGTGTTCCGCCGGACAGCGACCAGTCGACGACGGCGCTGTCGATGCCGTCGTGCGACGTGCCGGAGATGAGGCCGAGAACCCGCATCGCGCTCCTTCGGAATCGGTTACAGCACCACGAAGCCGTTGCTGGGCTTGCTGGTCCGGTTGACCCGGTCCACGGCCACCACGTGGTAGTGGTCTCCGCGCTTGCCCTCCGGGTCGAGCCAGCGCACCTGCCGGTCGCCGGGGACGACGGCGACGAGGTTGCGCGCGTCGTCGAACGCGCCCGCGGCGGGCCGCCCGGAGAAGCGGAAGATCGCGAACTGGAACGGCTCGTCGTGCCCGGTCGCGACCGCGCGCACCTCGACCCCGCCGGGGCGGCGCAGCGCGTAGGCGAGCACGGGGCGGCGCGGCGGCTCGCCGTCGGCCAGGCGCGGCAGCACGGGCGCCAGGGCGGGACGCGTGTAGTGGTTGGTGACCGCCGTGCTGATCGAGCCGATGCGGTCCGCGCGCACGTCGTTGGCGTTGTACCAGATGTCGCCCGACACCTGCGGGTGGGCGCGGTTGAGCGTGAGGTGGTCGGACAGCTCCGCCGGGTCCTGCCAGTCGACGGCCTGCGCCGGGTCGCCGGCCTTGTAGGCGGCCTGGCCGATCCACAGCAGCGTGTTCGTGCCGTCGGCCACGCTCGCCCACCACGGCACGAGCTTGGAGTAGTCGGCGGGCGGCTGGCCCATGTACCAGTAGAGCTGGGGCGCGATGTAGTCGAGCCAGCCCTTCTTCACCCAGCCGCGGGTGTCGGCGTGCAGCCCGTCGTACGACTGGCCGCCGTTGGTGTCGGAGCCGAGCGGGTCGCTGGCCTTGTTCCGCCAGATGCCGGACGGGCTGATGCCCCAGGCGACCTCCGGCTTGACCTCGCGTACGCGCTGCTGCATCTCCGAGACCATGAGGTCGACGTTGTGCCGCCGCCAGGTGGCCAGGTCGGGGAAGCCGGCGCCGTACTGGGCGAAGGCGGCGCTGTCGTCGAAGGCCGTGGTGTTGGTCGGGTAGAAGTAGTCGTCGAAGTGCAGGCCGTCGATGTCGTAGCGGGTGAGCGCGTCGAGCATGGCGTCCTGGCAGAACTTGCGGACCTCCGGCAGGCCGGGGTTGTAGTACAGCTTGCCGCCGAACGGCAGGATCCACTCGGGGTGCTTGCGGCCCGGGTGGTCGGGGTGCAGCTTGGCGGGGTCGGTCTGCATCGACACGCGGTACGGGTTGAACCAGGCGTGGAAGCCCAGGCCGCGCTTGTGCGTCTCGGCCACGGCGAAGCCGAGCGGGTCGTAGCCGGGGTCCTGCCCCTGGACGCCGGTGAGCCAGTGCGACCACGGCTCGAACGACGACGGCCAGAACGCGTCGGCGGTCGGCCGGATCTGCACGAACACGGAGTTGAGCCTGCGCTGCACGGCCAGGTCGAGCCAGGCGATGAGCTCCGCCTTCTGCTCGTCGGCGGACAGCCCCTGCTTCGAGGGCCAGTTGATGTTGGCCACCGACGCGATCCACATGCCGCGCATCTGGTGCAGCGGCGGGACGTACGCGGCCTCCGAGGCGGTCGTGGTGGCGGTGGGGGTCGTGGTGGGATCGGCGTAGGCGGGCAGCGGCACCGCGGACGCGGCGGCGGCGAGGGCGAGACCCTTGAGGAGTGTCCTTCTGCTCGGCATGGGGGGTGGCCTCTCGGAAGCGGTTGTGTCGAGGGCGACGATGACAGAAAATTACCTTCAGTTCAATAATCGTGAAGGAAAATGCCGCGCACGCCGTCCCCCGGCGTCACGGGAGATCATCGTCAGCCACAGCCGCCTGGTCCCGGGACCGGCGTAGGAGGTCCCATGAGCACTGACCTGTACGGGCTCGCGTCCGCCGTGCTGCAACCCGGCTACGACGGCGTCGAGGTCCCGGACTGGATGCGCCGGGCACTCGGGGAGGGCCTCGGCGGGGTGGTGCTGTTCGCCCGCAACCGCCCGGACGCCGAGGTGGTGCGGCGCCTGCGCGCCGAGAGCCCCGACGTGGTGGTGGCCGTCGACGAGGAGGGCGGCGCGGTGACCCGGCTGGAGGTCGAGCACGGCAGCTCGTTCCCCGGCAACCGCGCCCTCGGCGTCGTGGACGACGTGCACCTGACCGAACGGGTCGCCCGCCAGATCGGCCGGATGCTCGCCGAGGCCGACATCACGCTCGACTACGCGCCCTCGGCCGACGTCAACGCCAACCCCGACAACCCCGTCATCGGCGTCCGCTCGTTCGGCCCCGACCCGGACCTCGTGGCCCGCCACACGGCCGCCTACGTACGGGGCGTGCAGGGCGCCGGGGTCGCGGCCTGCGCCAAGCACTTCCCCGGCCACGGCGACACCACCACCGACTCGCACCTGGCACTGCCCACCGTGCACATCTCGCGGGAGGTGCTCTCGGAGCGCGACCTGCCGCCGTTCCGCGCCGCCGTCGAGGCCGGCGTCCAGTCGATCATGAGCGGTCACCTGCTCGTCCCGGCGCTCGACCCCGAGAGGCCCGCGACGCTCAGCCGTACCATCCTGACCGACCTCCTCAGGGGCGAGCTCGGCTACGACGGGATGCTCGTCACGGACGCCATCGAGATGCGGGCGGTCGCCGCGATGCACTCCCCCGGCGAGATCGCGGTGCGCGCGCTCGCGGCCGGGGCCGACGCCATCTGCGCCGGCCTGGTCACCGAGCGGGGCCTCGCCGAGCTGCGCGACGCCATCGTGGCCGCCGTCCGCGAGGGCGTCCTGCCCGAGGAGCGCCTGGCGGAGGCGGCGGCCCGGGTGCGCGCGGTCTCCCGCTGGTACGGCGCCCAGGCGGCGGCCCGCGAGAAGGCCGTCGCCGACGCCGACCCCGGCGCGGGGCTGGAGGCGGCCCGGGCGGCGTTGACCACGACCGGCACGGCCCGGCTCACCCGGCCGCCGCTCGTCGTGGAGGTCAACACCCGGCTCAGCCAGGCCGTGGACCCGTCCATGCCGACGGGACTCACGGCGGCGCTGGCCGAGCTGCTGCCCGGGACCGAGCGGGTGCGGATGACGGACGAGGGCACGCTGCCACCGCTCAGTGATCGGCCCGTCGTGCTGGCCGTCCATGACGCGGCCCGGCACGCCTGGGTGCGGGAGCGGGTGGAGCAGGCCGTACGGGTGCGGCCGGACACGATCGTGGTGGACACCGGCATCCCGGGCCCGCCCCAGGGGGCGGCACACGTCGCCACGCACGGCATCTCACGTGTGTCGGCGCGCGCGGCGGCGGAATGGCTGACCCGATGACCACCGCGCGCAAGGCCGCGACCGCCTCGCCTGCCGAACCCGCCAACCCGTCCGCCGCCGTCCGGGCCGTGCTGCCGTCCCTCACCCCGGCGGCGCGGGCCATCGCGCGCATCATCCTCGACGACCCCGAGCTGGTGGTACGGAGCACGATCACCGAGTTCAGCGTGGTGTCCGGCACCAGCGAGGCGACGATCGTCCGCACCGCCCGGGTGCTCGGCTACAGCGGCTACTCCCAGCTCAGGTTCGCGCTGGCGGCGGCCGTGGCGGTCGCCAAGGAGCCCGAGCGCCTCGTACCCGGCGACCTCGGCCCCGAGGACCCGCTCACCGACGTGATCGCCAAGGTGGCACGGGCCGAGTCGGAGGCCCTGGCGGACACGGCCGCGCAGCTCGACCCCGGCCAGCTCGGCGAGGTGGTGACCGCCATCGCCGCCGCCCGCCGCGTGGACGTCTACGGAGTCGGCGCGTCGGGACTGGTGGCCACGGACATGTCACAGAAGCTGCTGCGGATCGGCCTGTCGAGCCACCCGTTCGCGGACGCCCACCTGGCACTGACCAGCGCCGCCCTGCTCAGGGAGGGTGACGTGGCGGTGGCCATCAGCTGCAGCGGCGAGACGCCGGACGTGCTCGTCCCGGCCCGCACGGCCGCCGAGGCCGGCGCCCTGGTCGTCGGCATCACCAACAACCCGCGCTCGACGCTGGCGGGACTGGCCCATCACACCATGGTGTCGGCGGGCCGCGAGACCGCCTTCCGCCCGGGGGCACTGGCCAGCCGCATCAGCCAGCTCCTGATCGTGGACTGCGTGTTCGTGGGCCTGGCCCAGCGCACGTACGACACGGCGGACGCCGCCATCCGCGCCACCCGCGAGGCCACGGACCGCTACCGCCTCCGCTGACCCCCACCTCAACCCTCAGCCCGAAGCCCCAGAAACCCAAGCCCCAAACACCGAAACCCCAAAGGCATGGCCCTCGCTCCGCTCGGACGCCCCGAGCGGGGCTCCGCCCCGCACCCCGGTACCGGGGGCCCGGCCCCCGAACCCCCGAGCCCTTGCCCGTACGGACAGACACCCCGCCGGGGCCGCCGACGCTGCAGTAGCCGTTCTGGACCTTGAACAGCGCGCCGATGGCCGCGAGGAACTCGTCGCGCTGTCCGACGGGAACAGGGAGTCGGCCGAGTCGTGGGCCGGCCGGACGCTCTCAAGGTGTCGCGCCGATGGGCGTCCGGGCCGATGCGCCGAGGATCATCCACCGCTGACACGGCTCACTCATCCTCCAGGACAGCGGCCAGGGACTCGCGCGTGTGACCGAAGGCAGCGAGTACTTCATCGAGCGACACCCGCTCCCCTGTGTCGCTGGCGGCTCGCGCCAGCACGAGCGCCAGATCACGCAGATCAGCCGCCGCCGACTCCAGCTCATCGAGCCGGCAAATGCTCACCACAGCCCCAACTGGCTGATGCCGACGAGTCACCACCAGATCGGTCTCCAGCTCCGCATCGGCCAACAGACGGGCAACTTCTCGGTGGGCCGCCTCTGTAACCCCCGATGCCACCGTAACCACAGGGGGGAAGCACGCGGACGGTCTTCAGGCAGCCGGGGCCCGCGGCGTCAAACGAACCTCGACATCCGCGTCCAGGGCCCGCGCCAGGCGCTCCAGAACGGGCAACGTGGGAATGGTGCCACCGGCTTCGAACCGCGCCACCGCCGACTGCGTCATGCCGGCCTCGCGGGCCAGGTCGTCCTGGGTCCAGCCACGCCCTTCGCGCATCCCACGCACCGTCCTACCCAGCTCGTAGGCGAGGCGTGCGGCTTCATATGCCTCGGCTGCCCCGGGCTCGGCCATCCGACGCTCTCGGAGCTCCCGCCAGCTCTCCTGCTCGCTCATATCGCCTCTTCTTCCTCCTCGACGGTGTGCGCCAGCTCGACACAGCGACGCATAGCCCGCCGAGCCCGCTCGGTTTCCCGATCATCGCGCGTCCGCGTCTTGTGGAACACCGTCAAGAGCACGATCCGACGCCCAGGTGCGATCCAATAGGTGATGCGCCAGGCGAACTCGTCGAGGTGGAACCGGAGCTCACGCAGCTTGCCGTCGAGTTGCTTGGTGTAGGGCTCCCCCAGCAGAGGACCCTCTGCGGCAAGCAGATCGACGTAGAAGGCCGCCCTCGCGAAGGATGCCGCAGGCAGGTCTTCAAGCCACTGCCGGACCTCTGGTTCCAGCTCTACGATACCCCAGCTCATAGCATTGATGCTATGACCAAGACTTCTGTCGCGCCTTGCGTTCGCCTGGACACGATGGGCGATCCCATGCGCCCTTGGCCGCGAGCCACCAAGGGATGAGACACGCGACATCCATCACCGCGACAGCGCTACTCCTCCGACATGCCAGGTCTCATCGGGCCTGATCCGGCGGCCGTGCGGTGGGGACGGTTGGCGAGGCGGTGCAGGGCGATGAGCCCGTAGCCGATCAGGACGAAGCAGACGGCCAGCCCCACCGCCATGATCGAGACTCCGCCGTAACCGTACGTGTCCACGTTCAGGAACGGATAGGGGTATCTCTTCCATGCGCCCGGAGGCAACAGGGCGCCCCGGACCAGGGCGAAGGCCAGGTACGCCACCGGATAGGCCAGCCACACGGGAGCGGCCGCCCATCTCGGCCGGGCGGCGGTCCGGTCGAAGAGCAGCCAGTCGACCACGGCCATGATCGGTGTCACGTAGTGGAGGAGGAAGTTGCCGAGGCCGAGACCTGAGTGGGACAGGCGCTCGAAGGGGTTGGCCCCGCGCATACGCAGGAAATGCCAGATCAGCCCGGTGATCACGATGTAGAGGGTCACCGCCCCCTTGACCTCGAGGGAAGGCCGCCGCCTGCTCACCACCCGCCAGGCGCAATAGCCCGCGAGCATCAGATTGCTCTGAACGGTGAAGAGCACCAGCGGGTGCAGCGGGCCGGCCAGGGCCATCCACGTGTAGACCATGCCGGTCACCCCGGCCGCGATCAGTACCAAGCGGAACATCGTCGCCAAGACCATGAAGATCACCTTGGCACATGTACGTGACGACCTTCGCCGTCCACACGTCGGCGTGCGCCCCGGCCGCCGTGACCTCGTCGAGGACGCCGGTGATCCGGTTGAGCCCGGCCCGTTCGCCGCGGACCATGTGGCCCACCCCGCGGCCGGGATCGGCCGCGGGCAGCTCCCCGAACGCGGGCAGCGTGAGGATCGCGGGCCCGCTGGGCGGGAAGCCGATCTCGATGCGGTCGAGCACCTCCTGCACGGGTTCACTCGGGTGCCTCGATCCCGACTGGACACAACCTGTCCTCGATCACGGGCCGCAGCCTGTTGATCACAGCCGTGGGACTGCGATCCGCGTTGCCGTCAGGCGTTGTATCCCAGCACCAGGGCGGCGATCACCGGGGCCATGTACAGCAGGGGGTAGGCGACGGTCGAGTACGAGCGCGCCCGGAGCACGGTGAAGACGGCTCCGGCGAAATACAGCACCAGGCCGATCCCGGCCAGGACGCCGACGACCGGGACGAACAGGCCGACCAGCAGGCCCACGGAACCTGCGGCCTTGGCTGCGCCGAGCCAGGTCCACCACGACTGGGGAACGCCGTACTCCGTCAGCGGCTTCACCACCCACTCGGCGCGGCGAAGGAGGGAGTAGGCAGAGAAACCCACCCAGAGGGCGGCCAGGACGGTGACGACGGTGGCAGTGGTGGACATGGGGGCTCTCCCTGGCTGGTGCTCTCTTGTGAGACCAATCCTGCGAGCCCCGGTTGTCAGATCCGCGATGCGTTCACGATGGGCGGCTTCCCGACACCGCTGCTCGCATCCGGCGCGAGAACACGCGGCTTGACCCCCACGCGGCGTGCAACGCATCCTGTTCTATCGAGAGCTGGACTTCGACCTGGACACCATCGGCGCCATCCTCGCCGACACGACGCTCAGCGACGCCGACCGGTTGCACGAGCAACGCCGGTTGCTGACCGAGCGGATCGAGCGGCATCAGACCATGGTCGCCGTGATCGACAAGGAGTTGGCCGCGCGGAGGATGGGCATCGCCCTCACGCCCGAGGAGCGGCTGGAAGTGTTCGGCAGTACGCGCCTGGAGGACAACGCCGAACCCGCCGAGCAGCGATGGGGCGACTCTCCACTGTGGCGGCAGCGACATCGGCGCACGTCACGGTACTCGGCCGAGGACTGGCGGGAGATCCGTGCCGAGCAGTCCGGAATCCATCAGCGCCTGCTTGAGGCCATGCGTACCGGCATCCCCGCCGGCAGCGCGACCTCGATGGACCTGGCCGAGGAGCACCGGCTGCACATGGAGCGCCGGTTCCATGACTGTGACTACGACACCCACCGTGCTCTGGCCGCGTCCTACCTCGCGAACGAGCGGATCGGCCTCAACTTCGACGACGTGGCCCCCGGCCTGTCCCGCTACATCCACGACGCCATCATCGCCAACGCCGACCGCGCGAAGGCCGACCACTCGTAACCAGCGCTCTGCTCCCCGCCGTACGGGACCAACTCCGGACGTGTTCGCTGGTTCGGAGCGGTGAGCCGCGTGGGCATGTCTACGGGCGAAGCCGGCGAGCGAGGGGGACCGATGAGGCAGCAGGGAGCGGGTGGGGCGGCGACCGTCCGGGAGGCGACGTTCGACGTGCTGAGACGGACCGGGCTGACCACGGTGTTCGGCAATCCGGGGTCCACCGAGGTCACGTTCCTGGGCGGGCTGCCCGACGACCTGAGGTTCGTGCTGGCGCTGCACGAGGGCTCCGTGGTCGGCATGGCCACCGGATGGGCGATCGGGCACGACGCGCCGGCGCTCGCCGTGCTGCACACCACGGCCGGCCTCGGCAACGCGGTGGGGGCCATCGCGACCGCCCGGGTCAACCGGGTCCCGCTGGTCGTCCTCGTCGGCCAGCAGGACCGGCGGCACCTGGCGCTGGAGCCGTTCCTCGCGGGGCGGCTGGCGGGACTGGTGGGCGACTACCCGGTGCGCGTGGACCAGCCGGTCCGGGCGCAGGACGTGCCGGGTGCCGTGGCCAGGGCGGTCCACGAGGCGGTCACGTTCCGGGGGCCGGCGCTGGTGGTGGTGCCGATGGACGACTGGGACGAGCCGTACGAGGGCGAGGTCCTCGCCGCGCCGGGCCGCCTGCTGCGCACCCCCGCGCACGCGACCTCGGGTGGGGCGCCGGCGCCGCTGGCCGAGCTGCTGAGCGGGGCGCGGGCGCCCGTGATCGTGGCGGGGGCGGGCGCGTGCCGGGCGTGGGAGCCGCTGGTCACGCTCGCCGAGCGGCTCGGGTGCCCGGTGTGGCAGGAGCCGTTCGGCGCGCGGCCCGGCTTCCCGCAGGACCATCCGCTGTTCGCGGGCGTGCTGCCCGCCGACCGGCCCCGGCTGCGGGCCGCGCTGTCGGGGCACGACGTGGTGCTCGCCGTGGGCGCGCCGGTGTTCCGGCAGTACCCGTACACGCCGGGGCCGCTGGTCGAGCCGGGCACGGTGGTGGCGCTGGTCACCGACGACCCGTCGGAGGCCCACCGGAGCCCTGCCGATCTGGCCTGCCTCGCGGACCCGGCCGAGACCTGCGCCCACCTGGCGGCCCTGCTGCCCGCGCGGCCCGCCCGGGACGTCGCCTCCCCGGCGGCCGTGGTGCCGCCGGTGCCCGCGGAGGGGCGGCCGTTGCGGGCCGGGCACGTGCTCCGGGAGCTCGCCGACCGGCTGCCGGCCGACGCCGTGCTCGTCGAGGAGACCCCGTCGTCCCGGTCGGACCTGCACCGGCTCGTGCCGGCCCGCAACCCTCTCGGGTTCGTGTCGGCCGCGATGGGCGGTCTGGGGTTCGCGCTGCCGGCCGCCGTAGGGCTGCGCATGGCCCTGCCCGGCCGGCCCGTGGTGGCGGTCACCGGCGACGGCTCCGCCCTGTACGGCCTGCACGCGCTGTGGAGCGCCGCGCACTACCGGGCCGGCGCGCTGTTCCTGGTGCTGGCCAACGCCCGGTACGCCATCCTCGACCGGCTCGCGGAACGGCACGGCGACAAGGCCCCGTGGCCCGCCTTCGACGAGGTGGACGTGGGCGGCCTGGCCAGGTCGCTGGGCTGCCCGTCCCGGCGGGTGGAGACGTACGCGGAGCTGACCGCCGCGCTCGACGAGATCATGCCCACGCTGGCCGGCCGCGAGGAGCCGCTGCTGCTCGACGTGGCCGTGGCCGTGGACCTCGACTTCCAGCCATGAGCGTTCCCCGACAGGGCCCATGACGCCCTCTCCGGGACCCGTCGTACCCTTGCCAGATGTCGTCGGCGAGATCCGCACTGCTGGTCAGCGGCTTCGTGCTGGCCGCACTCAACCTCCGGCCGGCGCTCGCCGGCGTTTCCCCGCTCCTCGACGAGATCATGACGGACGTCGGCCTCGCCCCCGCGGGAGGCGGCGCCATCACCACGGTCATGGTGCTGTGCCTGGGGCTGTTCGGCTGGATGACCCCGTTCCTGGCCCGGCGGATGGGACTCGACCGGACGCTGCTCGCGGGGCTGCTGCTGCTGGCCTGCGGTGTGCTGATCCGCGCGTCGGGCGGCGCGCCCGCCCTCTACCTGGGCGCCGCTCTGGCCGGTACGGCCATCGCCGTCATGAACGTCGCCATGCCGGGCGTGGTCAAGCAGCACTTCCCCGACCAGGTCGGGCCGTACACGTCCGTCTACGTCTCCGGTCTGGTCGTCGGCGCCGCCGCCGCGTCGGCGCTCATGGTGCCGCTGGAGCATCTCACCGGGTACGGCTGGCGCGGCGTGTCGGCGCTGGCGGCGGTGCCGGCGCTGGCCGCCGCGCTGCTCTGGCTCCCCCAGGCCCTGCCCGGGCGCCGGGCCGCGGACGCCCCCGGCCCGGACTCCCCCGGCGGCGCCGGCGCGGGGACGGGGGCAGGGACCGGGACGGCGGTGCGGGCCAGGCCGTTCGCCGCGGTGCTCAGGAGCAGCGTGACGTGGTGGGTGACGGCCTTCATGGGGTTCCAGTCGCTGACGTTCTACATCGTGCTGGCGTGGCTGCCCACGATCTTCCAGGAGTCCGGCGTGCCCGCCGACCGCGCCGGATACCTGCTCGGCCTGACCAACCTGGCCCAGGTCGGCGCCACCCTCGCGGTGCCCGTCCACGCGGGGCGCCGCGCGTCGCAGGTGCCGCACGTGGTGGTGGCGTCGGTGCTCACGATCGCCGGGTACGTCGCCCTGCTGGTCGCGCCGACCAGCGTGCCGTGGCTGTGGATGATCGTGCTGGGGCTCGGGCAGGGCGCGTCGATCGCGCTCGCGCTGCTCATCATCGCCCTGCGCGCTCCCGACCCCGCGTCGGTGACGGCGTTGTCGGCGGTGGCGCAGTCGTGCGGCTACGTGCTGGCCGCCCTGGGGCCGCTGCTGATCGGGCTGCTGCGGCAGGAGTCGGGCGGCTGGACGGTGCCGCTGCTCGCCGGCCTGGCGGCCTGCCTGGTCCAGACCGTGGCCGGCGTGTACGCGGCCCGCCCCCGCCTGTCCCGTCCCTGACCCGGATTCCGGACGATCAGCGACCCCGCAGGTCAGCGGGGATGTCGTCGTTTGATACACAGGAAGGGAAGGCCAACGGCGACAGGAGTGGCCATGCGCGCGACCGTTCTGCACGCGCCCCGCGACGTCCGCATCGAGGACGTCCCCGACCCTGTTATCCAGCAGCCCGGTGACGCCGTGGTGCGCGTGGTGCTGGCCTGCATCTGCGGCAGCGACCTGTGGCCGTACCGCGGCGAGGCCGAGCGGCAGCCCGGCGGGCGCATCGGCCACGAGTTCCTGGGGGTGGTGGAGGACGCCGGCTCCGAGGTGTCCGGCATCCGCCCCGGTGACCTGGTCGTGGCGCCGTTCAACTGGTGCGACGGCGTCTGCGACTTCTGCGCCGAGGGGCTGACGAGCTCCTGCGTGAACGGCGGCTTCTGGAGCGTGCCAGGGTCGGACGGCGGCCAGGGCGAGGCCGTGCGGGTTCCGTTCGCCGACGCGACCCTGGTCAGGCTGCCCGCCGAGGCGGCGTCCGACCAGCGCCTGCTGACCGCGCTGCTCACGCTGGCCGACGTGCTGTGCACCGGCCACCACGCGACGCTCGCGGCGAAGGTCCGGCCGGGCGTCACCGCCGCCGTGGTCGGCGACGGCGCCGTGGGACTGTGCGCCGTGCTGGCCGCGAAGCGGCTGGGCGCCGACCGGATCGTCATCCTCGGCCGCCACACCTCCCGCACCGACCTGGCCCGCGTGTTCGGCGCGACGGACGTCGTCGCGGAACGCGGCGACGCGGCGGTGGAGGCCGTCCTGGAGCTGACCGGGGGCGAGGGCGCGCACGCGGTGATCGAGGCGGTCGGCACCGAGCAGTCCATGCGCACCGCCGTCCACGTCGCCCGTCCCGGTGGCGCCATCGGCTACGTCGGCGTCCCGCACGGCAGCGGCAACGGCCTGGACATGGAGGTCATGTTCACCCGCAACCTCACCGTGGGCGGCGGCGTGTGCCCCGTCCGGCCGTACATCTCCGAGCTGCTGCCCGACGTGCTGTACGGCGACGTGGACCCGTCACCCGTGTTCGACCTGACCGTCGACCTCGACCACGTGCCCGACGGGTACCGGGCGATGGACCAGCGGACCGCGACCAAGACCCTGGTCACGCTCTGACCTCGCCCCGCCTCGGCGTGGCCGGCTCGGGGAGCGTCCGGAACAGCAGCCAGCTCAGGAAGGGCAGCACGACCAGCGGGGCCAGGGCGGTGCGCAGGGAGGTGGCGTCGGCGACGGCCCCGATGACCGGGCCGGCCAGGCCGCCGACGCTGACGGTCAGCCCGAGGGTGATCCCGCTGGCGGTGCCGACGCGCGTGGGCAGGTAGTCCTGGCCGAGGGTGACCTGGAGCGAGAACGGGACGTAGAGTGCGGCGGAGGTCAGCGCCACGAACACGTAGATCGCCGGGCCGGGGACGAACACGGTGCCCGCCACCGCCGCGACAGTCACCAGGTACGCGCCCCGCACGACCGTCACCCGGTCCCGGCGCTCGGCCAGCCTTCCGCCCAGCACGGTGCCCGCCGCGCCGCCGAGGTAGAGGACGAACAGCGCCGCCGTGCCCGCCGCCGTACCGCCGCCGGTGCGCTGCTGGGCGTAGAACGAGATGAACGTGCTGAGCCCGACGAACACCACGGACCGGCACACCACGGCCAGCGCCAGCTTCACGAACGACGCCCTGTCGTCGGCCCCCACCGGGACCGCGGCGCCGGAGCGGGCGCGTGACGTCCGGTCCAGGGCGCGCAGGACGGGCAGGCACAGCGCGCTGCCGGCGAGCGCGGGCAGCACGAGCAGCGGTGTGAGCCGCAGGCCGCCGGTGGCGACGACCGCGGCGACCATGACGGGTGCGACGGCGAACCCGATGTTGCCGCCGAGCGAGAACCAGCCCATCGCGCTGTGGCTGCCCTCGCCGGCGAGCCGGGCGACGCGGGCCGACTCGGGATGGTACGCGGCGACCCCGATCCCCGACCCGGCCACGAACGCCAGCGTCAGCGCGTACGAGCCGCTGAGCCCGCTCAGGCCGATCCCCAGGCCGCCGAGCACCGTGCTCACGGGCAGCAGCCAGGGCATCGCCCACCGGTCGGTGAACGCCCCGAACAGCGGCTGCGCCACCGAGGACAGCAGCGACGCGGCGAGCACGACGCCCGAGGCGGCGGCGTAGGTGTAGGCGCGCTCGGCGACGAAGAAGGGCACGAGCGCCGCCACGGCGCCCTGGTAGACGTCCACGCAGGCATGCCCGACCGACAGCAGGATGATCGCTCTGTTCCTTGGCACCTGCCCATGCTCCCGGCCGGGCTCCCTGTCGTGCTTCCGATAATCTGCCAATCGATGACGAGAATCCGCCACCAGCCGACGGCGCCGACCCGCGCGCAGTGGCTGGCGTCCGGAGCGGCCATCGACGCCCACCGCCATGACGACCACCAGATCGTCTACGCCGCCCGGGGGGTCCTGGCCATCACCACCGGCGCGGGCTCGTGGGTCGCCCCGGCCACCCGCGCCATCTGGGTGCCGGCCGGGACCGTCCACGCCCACCAGGCCCACGGCGAGCTCGAACTCCACTTCGTCGGCCTGCCCGCCGCCGACAACCCGCTCGGCCTGGACGGGCCGACGGTGCTGAGCGTCGCCCCTCTGCTGCGCGAGCTGATCCTCGCCTACACCCGGGCTCCGCACGACGACAGCCCCGAACGTGGGCGGCTGCGGGCCGTCCTGCTCGACCAGCTCCGGGCCTCGCCGCAGCAGCCCGTACACCTGCCGAACCCCACCACCCCACGGCTGCGCGCCCTGTGCGACCTCCTGCGCGCCGATCCGGCCGACAACCGGACGCTGGCCGCCCTGGGCCGGCAGGTGGGTGCGAGCGACCGTACCCTGTCGCGGCTGTTCAAGGCGGACCTGGGGATGAGCTTCCCCCAGTGGCGCACGCAGCTCCGCCTCCACCACGCCCTGGTCCTGCTGGCCGAGAACACGCCGGTGACGGCGGTGGCGCACCAGTGCGGCTGGTCCTCGGCCAGCGCGTTCATCGACGTGTTCCGCCGCGCCTTCGGCCACACCCCGGGCGCGCACCGGCCTTGACCTTGCGAGAATATGTAGACCGGTCTAATTTGTACGCATGGGACAGAAGGGCGCCGAGACGCGGGACCGGCTGCTGGACGCGACGCAGGAGCTGGTCGAGGCAGGAGGATACCTCGGCGCGGGGCTCAACCAGGTGATCGCGGTCAGCGGCGCGCCCAGAGGCTCGCTCTACTTCCACTTCCCCGAGGGCAAGGACCAGCTCGTCGGCGAGTCCGTACGGCGGGCCGGGGAGACGATCGGCGCCGCCCTGGAGGAGCTGGCCGGCTCCAGCTCGTCACCGGCCGAGTTCGTCCGCGACGTGCTGCGGCATCTGGGCGACCGGCTGGAGGAGTCGGGCTGGCGCAAGGGGTGCCCGGTGGCCACCGTGGCACTGGAGATGGCGGCCACCAGCGACCCGCTCCAGGAGGCCTGCTCGGAGGTCTACGCCTCCTGGGAGGCGGCCCTGCGCTCCCTGCTGGCCGGTCACCCGGACGCCGACGACCTCGCCGTCACGGTCCTGGCCATGATCGAGGGGGCGCTGCTGCTGGCCAGGACCCACCGCAGCAGGGAGCCGCTGAGCCGGGTCGCCCGCCAGATCACCGCCCTGCTCCGCTGACCCGGCCCGCCGCACCGGCGGGCCTCTTTCGGCCCACAAAATATGTAGACCGATCTATTTTGGAGTCTCATGGACGCGATCGTCTTCGGTGCCACCGGCTTCGTCGGGCGTCACCTCGTCGCCGAGCTGCTCGGCCGGGGCAGCGGGTGGCGGCAGCCGTGCGAGCCGACACCCTCACCTCCTGGCTGACCTCCCGAGGCGTCGGCACCGGCCGCCTCACCGTCGTCACCGCCGACATCACCCGGCCGCTCGACGGCCTGCCCGAGCCGCGCGACGTCTACAACACCGCCGCGCGGTACGCCTTCGGCCTCGGCGTGGAGGAGGCGCGGGCGACCAACGTGGCCGGAGCGGTCAACGTGCTCGCCTGGGCCGCCGGGCTGCCCGGGCTGCGCAGGGTCGTGCACGTCAGCGGGTACCGGGTGAGCGCGCCCGGCGGCCGGCCGGACTACGCCGGGCTGGGCGCCTACGAAGCGTCAAAGGTCGAGGGCGATCTCGCGGTGCGCGCCCGCGCCCGCGAGCTGGACGTCCCGCTGACCATCGCCAACCCCAGCACCGTCATCGGGCCGGGCCAGTACATCGGGCTCGCCGCCCTGGTCAAGGACCTGTGGAACGGCAGGCTGCCCGCGCTCCCCGGCGGGCGTGACGTCTTCGTGCCGATCGTCACGATCGACTACTTCACGCGGTTCCTGGCGGAGATCCCCGCATCGCCCGCCGGTGAGCACCACTGGGTGCTCGACGACGCCACCCCCCTCCTGCCGGAGCTGATCAGCACGATCGCCGGCCACGTGGGCGTGCCCGCGCCGCGCCGTACCGTCCCGGTCGGCCTGCTGCGGCGCCTGCCGCCCAAGCTCACCGGCGCCGACCCCGAGACGCTGTCGTTCCTGTCGGCCGACCGCTACCCGACCGCCTCCGCCCGCGCCCTGGCCGCGTCCGCCGGCCTGGAGATGCCACCGGCCGCCGACGCCCTGCGCGCGTGGGCCGACGACCTGGTCGCCTCCCGGTTCGGCGCCGCGTCACCCTGGCTGCGCCCGTACGGCTACCGCGACGTGGCGGGCAGCCGTACCTGGGTGGCCGGAGAGCCCCACCATCCGGTCCATGTCCTGCTCCACGGGCTGCCGATGAACGCCGACCTCTGGGCGCCGCTCGTCGCCCACCTCGACGGGCCCGTCCTGGCCCCCGACCTGCCCGGCATGGGCCGCTCGGCCGCCACCGACCGGCCGCTGGACGCCTGGCTGGCCGACCTGCTGCGCCCGGTACGGACCCGCCCCACGCTGGTCGCCCACTCGATGGCCTGCGGGCCCGCGCTCCGCTTCGCCGACGAGCACCCCGACCGCGTCGGCAGGCTCGTCCTCGTCTCCCCGGCGTTCCTGCAGGCGCCCGGCCCCCGTCTCACCCGCTCGATCCTGGCCGTGCCGACGATGCGCCGGATCTCCGCCGAGCATCTGGCCCGCGCGCTGGGCGTCCCGGAGGGGCCCGAGGTGACGAGCGCGGCGGCGGACCTGCGCCGTCCCGGGGTGGCGCGCCGGGTGGTCGCGGCCCTGCGCGAGGACTTCGCCGGGCGGGAGCGGTCGCGGGCCCTGCTGGCCCGGGTGCGGGTCCCCGTCGAGATCATCGTGGGCTCGGCCGACCCGCCGGCCGTGGGCGCCGGCTTCCCGGCGCACGAGATCAGCGGCGCCGGTCACTACCCGCAGCTCACCCATCCGGCCCAGGTCGCCCGCCACCTCAGCACGGTCCACGGCCCGATCGGCGGATGACTCCGGCCGGCGGCCCGGCAGGTGGAAGCGACGGGGACCTCCGGGAGATCAGGCCGATCGTTCCGTTCCCAGAGGTCCCCGTTGAGCGGGCCGCGCTGTCAGCTGATGAGCTTGACGGTGTAGTCCAGCGTGGTGCCCTGGACCTCGTAGGTCGCCGTCTGGCCGTTCTGGGCGTACTGGACCAGCGTGTCGCCGGACTCGTTCTCGCCCCCGTCAGCGTGGACCCGCGGCCTCACCGATGCGCCCACCGGGACCTGGGTCGAGTCGAGCGAGATCGTCCGGGTCTGGTTGATGGGGTAGTTGCCGGTGTCGGGCGGACTCTCGGCGAACTGGCCGGTGTTCGGGTCGAGGAACTCCACATTGAAGTACATGACGAAACCGGCGTTGTTGACACAGGCGATGTTCTCTACCTGAAGCACTATGCCCCCTTGATCTGCGTGAACGTGATCGCGTTCCTCTCCGTGATTCCCCCCGCGTGTGTGGACCCTGTCCGGTTTTCGGCGACCAATTCGCCAAGACTTGTGCATCAAGATCCGGTGATGGCCGCCCGCGGTGAGCCGGCCGGCGACGGGGCCGTGTACCGCTCCTGTGCGTCAAGCAGCTCGTCCCAGTGCTCCGCCGCCCACGCGCACGCGGCATACAGCGGCTCCAACATGCTGCGGCCCAGCGGCGTCAGCGCGTACTCCACCGCCGGTCTCGGATCGGCGCGCACCGTGCGTGAGACGAGTCCCCCTCGCTCCAGGCCACGTAGCGACTGTGTGAGCACCTTCGGGGTGACGCGGTGCAGCGGCACCCGCAGCTCGGAGAACCGGCGGGGGCCGTCTTCCAGGCAGCTCATGACCAGAGCCGCCCACTTGTCGCCGAAGCGGAACGGCAACAGCGAGGACGGACACAGTTCGTCGAACATGTCCCGAGGCAGCGGCTCGCGGTGCGTCATGCTCTCTCCTGCCTGTCGGCTGGGACCGCTAACGGGTCTCGGTATCCAGGAGGTAACCGCTCTCGCGGCTACCTTTCGGGAGCATCGAGTCAACAGGAGGTATTCCGACGATGAGCAGGTTCGTGATTTTCGGAGCTGGTGGCCGGGCCGGCCGGCAGGCCGTCGCTGAAGCGCGCCGGCGTGGACACCAGGTCACCGCGGTGGTCCGCGACCCGTCCCGCTACGGCGGCTTGGCGGACGACGGCGTACGGGTCGCCGCCGGGGACGTCACCGACGTGGCGGACGTCGCCGCCCTCGCGGCCGGGCACGACGCCGCGATCAACACGGCGGCGGAAGTCGGGCCGGATGACTTCTTCACCAACGCCGCGCACGCCCTCATCAAGGGCCTGGGACAGGCCGGGGTGGACAGGCTCGTCGCGGCCGGGCTCGCGCCGCTCCTGCCCGGCCCCGACGGGACCCGCCTGCTGGACCAGCCCGGTTTCCCCGCCGAGTACCGGCCCTTCTGCCTGGCGCACGCCGACGGTCTCGCGGCTCTTCGTACCCAAGGAGGCGCGCTGGACTGGGTGTATGTCAGCCCGGCCGGTGACTTCGACCATGAGGGGGAGCGCACCGGCCGTTACGAGATCCGCGAACACGTCGACCCGGTGGCGTACATCTCCTATGCGGACTTCGCGCTTGTCCTGCTCGACGAGGCCGAGACCCCACGACACCACCGCATCCACCTGGCCGTGTCATGACGGCATGGCGACACCCTTGGACGCGGTTCCCTGGCGGCGCAGCAGGCCACGTACCTCCGCCGCGGGTCAGGTCATTCGCCGGCGAGTTTCGTTCTTCTCGCGGATGACCGCGTGGAGGTCTGCGACGGGACCCAGGTGCCCGAGCTTGTCCGGGTTGATCACCGAGCGGATGGTCTGGATGCGTCCGTCGAGGATGTCGAGCACCCAGGTGTTGATGACCCTGCCGTCGCGGTCGCGAAGGATCGCGCCGGGCTGACCGTTCACCTCGTGCATCTCCAGCGCGGCGCCGATCCGGATGAACTGAGGCGCGGTGGCGGCCAGCGCCCGAGCGATCTTGTCGACGCCGTGGACGGGGATCCTCCCCCCGACCTTGCCGCCGCCGTCATTGACCAGCTGAGCGTCGGCGGCGAGGAGCGCGCGCAGCCCGGCGACGTCCCCTTCCCTGAACGCGTCGAAGAATCGGCCGGCGAGTTCCGCGCGCTTCCTTCGGTCGGCCTCGAACCGGGGCCGGCCGTCCTGCATGTGGCGGCGTGCCCGTGACACGAGCTGGCGGCATGCCGCCTCCGAGCGATCCACCGCCGAGGCGACCTCCGCGAACTCGAACCCGAACACCTCCCGGAGCACGAACACCGCGCGTTCGAGCGGGCTCAGGCGCTCCAGCAGCAGGAGTGCCGCCATCGACAGCGAGTCGGCCAGCTCCACGGAGCGTTCCGGGTCCTGGTAGGGGTCGGCGAGCAGCGGTTCGGGCAACCACGGCCCGACGTACTCCTCCCGGCGAACCCGGGCCGAGCCCAGCACGTCGATCGAGATCCTGGTGACTGTCGTCGAGAGGAACGCCTTGACGGAACGCGGTTGCGTCGAGGTCTTCGCGTAGCGCAGCCAGGTCTCCTGGACGGCGTCCTCGGCCTCGGTCACGCTGCCCAGGATCCGGTAGGAGATCGAGAACAACAGCGGCCGCAGCTCCTCGAATTCCTGCTCTCGCGTCATCCCAGCCCGTCCTCGAAGCCCCGACGCCAGGAAGGCTAGCGCAGCCCCCGGCCGGGCCGGTCACCAGCCCGCGCCCGTCCCATGTCACAACCGAGCGGGCTACGTCGTCTCAGAGGGCATGACGAACTCGGAACACACCTCGGTGCTGATCACCGGAGGCAACAAGGGACTCGGCTTCGAGGCGGCCCGCCGGCTCGGGGAAGAAGGCTGGACGATCTTTCTCGGCTCGCGCGACGAAGGCCGCGGACGGGCCGCCGCCGACAAGCTGACCGCCGGCGGCGCGAACGTGGTCCTGGTCCCGCTGGACGTGACCTCGGACGAGTCGGTGGCCGACGCCGTACGGCTCGTCCGGGAGCACACCGACCGGCTGGACGTGCTGATCAACAACGCCGGCGCGCCGGGACACATCGTCGCGCCCGCGGACGCGACGGCCGACGAGATCCATTCCGTCTACGACACCAACGTGTACGGACCGATCAGGGTCACGCACGCGTTCCTCCCCCTGTTGCAGGCGGCGGACCATCCGCGGGTGGTGATGGTGTCCAGCGGTGGCGGCTCCTTCGCGGTCGTGACCGATCCGGAGCAGCCCGTCTCGAAGATGCACGAGCTCGCCTACAGCTCGTCGAAGGCGGCGCTGAACATGATCACCGTCCGGTACGCCCAGGCGCTCCCGGACATCAAGTTCAATGTCGCCACCCCCGGAGAGGTCGCCAACCGCAAGTTCGCCGCCACGGACATGAACCGCCACACCGGCGAGCTGACGGTCACCGAGGGCACCGACTCGATCGTGAGACTCGCGATGATCGCCCCCGACGGACCGACCGGGACCTTCATCGACCGCCTCGGCCCTGTCGCCTGGTGACCGCCGGGGCCTGACCGCGCCGGGACGTCACATCCCGGGAAGGGCCTTCTCGGCGGCCTCGACCACGTTGGACAGGAGCAGGGCGCGGGTCATGGGGCCGACTCCGCCCGGGTTGGGGGTGAGGAAGCCCGCCACCTCCTCCACGTCCGCCGCCACGTCTCCCGCGATCTTGCCGTCCACGCGGGAGACGCCCACGTCGAGGACCGCCGCGCCCGGCTTGACCATGTCGGCGGTGATGAGGTCGGGCACGCCCGCCGCCGCGACCACGATGTCGGCCCGGCGGACGTGGCCGGCCAGGTCCTGGGTGCCGGTGTGGCAGAGGGTCACCGTGGCGTTCTCGCTGCGACGGGTGAGCAGGAGGCCCAGCGAGCGGCCCACGGTAATGCCGCGCCCGACCACGGCCACCTCGGCGCCCTTGATCGGCACGCCGTACTCCTGGAGGAGCAGCACGATGCCGTGGGGCGTGCAGGGCAGCGGGGCCTCGACCATGTGGACGAGGCGGCCGAGGTTGACCGGGTGGAGGCCGTCGGCGTCCTTGGCCGGGTCCATGCGCTCCAGCAGCGCCATCGTGTCCAGGTGCCTGGGCAGCGGGAGCTGGACGATGTAGCCGGTGCAGGCGGGCGAGGCGTTGAGCTCGTCGATGGCGGCCTCGACGTCGGCCTGCGTGGCGGTGTCGGGCAGGTCGACGCGGATGGAGGCGATGCCCACCTCGGCGCAGTCGCGGTGCTTGCCCGCCACGTAGATCTGGCTGCCCGGGTCGTCGCCGACGAGGACGGTGCCGAGGCCCGGTGTGACACCTCGCTCCTTGAGCGCGGCCACCCGCGTCGTGAGGTCGGCCTTGATGCGGGCGGCGGTGGCCTTGCCGTCGAGTTTCACTGCGCTCATGTCAGCCCATCCTTCCACGTCCGGCCGAGGCCCGAGCACCCCACCCTCGACCCCGTTGACATCGTTGTCATCGCCGGGGCGGACGGCATAGTGTGACGTCGCCAGCCTCGCGCTCACCGAGGGAGTCCCGTTGCCCGCTCGCCTGCCGTCCGTGGAGCCGACCGACCTGTTCGTGGGCTCGCCGGCGCTGCCGTACCAGGTGCCGCGGGTCACGGTGGAGCGCGGCGAGCGGGACGCCGAGCCGGACGTCCGGGGGCAGGGGGTCGCGTGCGCGGAGCCGGGAGTCGCGTGCGCGGAGCCGGGAGTCGCGTGCGCGGAGCCGGGAGTCGCGTGCGCGGAGCCGGTCGACGGGCCGGTGCGTGACGCGCTCGGCCGGCACGCCGCCCCGGCCCGGCCCGAGCCCCCTCGTCGATTCCCGTACCGAACAGAACTCCACGCCGCCGAGGCGGCGCGGCGCCGGGCGTTCGCCCGGTGGCTCGACCAGCAGCGCGCCGAAAGGATCCGACCCGTGCCCGGTCTCGAACACCCTGGCGACCCCCGCCGGCCCGACAACCACCACAAGCACTGATGGGCCACGTACTCGCGATCGACATCGGCGGCACCAAGCTCGCCGCCGCCCTCGTGGACCGGGACGGCTCCGCCGCCCGCTCCGCGACGCGCCCGACGCCGCGTACGGACGTCATGGCCGCCCTGACCGCGCTGATCGGCGAGGTCGCCGGCGACGGACCGGCGCCGCTCGCGGTCGGCATCGGCTGCGCCGGCCCGCTCAACCTGGCGGCCGGCACCGTCAGCCCGGTGAACATGCCGAGCTGGCGCGGCTTCCCGCTGCGTGACGAGGTGCGACGGCTCACCGGGGCGCCCACCGTGCTCGCGGGCGACGCCCAGTGCTTCGCTCTGGGCGAACACTGGCTCGGCTCCGGGCGTGGCAGCTCAGCGCTGCTGGGCATCGTGGTGTCCACCGGCATCGGCGGCGGCCTGGTGATCGACGGCGTGCCGCTGCTCGGCCCCACCGGCAACGCCGGGCACGTGGGTCACATGACCATCGACCCGTACGGCGAGCTGTGCGAGTGCGGCGGGCGCGGCTGCGTCGAGCGGTACGCCAGCGGCCCGAACCTGGCCCGCTGGGCGCTGGCCAACGACTGGAAGGTCCCGGAGGGCGAGCCGGCCGACGCGCGGACGCTCGCCGCGGACGCCGCGAAGGGCGAGCCGGTCGCGGTGGCCGCGTTCGAGCGCGGCGCGCGGGCGCTGGCCGGCATGATCGCCTCCACGGCCGCCGCCACCGAGGTGACCAGGGTGGTCATCGGCGGCGGCGTGTCGGGAGCCGGCCCGGTGCTGTTCGAGCCGCTGGCGCGGGCTCTCGACGAGGTGGCCGGGCTGGCGTTCGTCAGGGCCGTGGAGGTGCAGCCGACCACGCTGGGCGTGCGGGCCGCGCTCGCGGGCGCGGCCAAGCTCGCGTGGGACCACTCCGCCGAAGCCGGCTGACCGCGGCGGAGTTGCCGGGGCGAGGCCGAGCGGCTACTCGGCCTCGCCCGCCGCGGCGTTGCGCCGCTCGATGATCCTGCGGGTGAACGGGATGATCTCCACGACGCGGGCGCCGAGGTAGGCGCCCACGAACGCGAGGGCGATGAGCACGAAGGGGCTCGTGGACATGCCGTTCAGCGTCACGAAGGCGTACAGGATCGAGTCGAGCAGGGCCATAGGGGCACTCCCAGGCGAGGTTTGAGGCGGCGACCACAGGGTAGCCGTACTCGTTTGATGCTTGGGGCCCTTCTGACGCGGTTCAGTGGAAGAAGTGGCGCGTTCCGGTGAAGTAGAGCGTGATGCCCGCCTTCTCCGCCGCGTCGATGACCTCCTGGTCGCGGATGGATCCGCCGGGCTCCACGACGGCCTTGACACCGGCCTCGATCAGCACCTCCAGCCCGTCGGCGAACGGGAAGTAGGCGTCGGAGGCCCCGACCGCGCCGGCGGCCCGCTCGCCCGCGCGGCCCACGGCGAGACGGCAGGAGTCGACCCGGTTGACCTGCCCCATGCCGACGCCCACGGTGGCCCCGCCGGAGGCCAGCAGGATGGCGTTGGACTTGACCGAGCGGCAGGCCCGCCAGGCGAAGGCCAGGTCGGCCAGCACCTCGGGCGAGGCGGGCGTACCCGTCTTCAGCTCCCAGCTCTCCGGCGCGTCGCCCGGCGCGTCCACCTTGTCCACGAGCTGGACCAGCAGGCCGCCGTCGATCTGACGCGACTCGGCCGGCCGCGACGGCCCCTGCGGGCAGAGCAGCAGGCGGATGTTCTTCTTGCGCGTCAGCACCGCGATCGCCTCCTCGGCGAACGCGGGCGCGACGACGACCTCGGTGAACACCTCCGCGATCTGGCCCGCCAGCTCGGCGGTGACCTCGCCGTTGACCGCGATCACGCCCCCGTACGCCGACACCGGGTCGCAGGCGTGGGCCTTGCGGTGCGCCTCGGCCACGTCGGCCCCGACCGCGATGCCGCACGGGTTCTGGTGCTTGATGATCGCGACCGCGGGCTCGGCGAAGTCCCACGCCGCCCGCCAGGCCGCGTCGGCGTCGAGGTAGTTGTTGTAGGACATCTCCTTGCCGTGCAGCTGCTCGGCGTTGGCCAGGCCGCCCCCGCCCGCGGTGTAGAGGGCCGCGCGCTGGTGCGGGTTCTCGCCGTAGCGCAGCGGGTGCTTCAGCGTCCACGTCTCACCGGCGAACTCGGGCCAGGCCTCGTCGCGCTCGGCGGCGCCGGCGGAGAACCAGTTGGCCACGGCCACGTCGTAGGAGGCGGTGTGGGCGTAGGCGATGCCCGCCATCCGCCTGCGCTCCTCCAGCGTGAAGCCGCCCTGGGCGAGCGCGTCGACCACGCCGCCGTAGGAGGACGGGTCGACCACGACCGCGCACGTGCTGTGGTTCTTGGCGGCGCCGCGGATCATCGCCGGGCCGCCGATGTCGATCTGCTCCACGCACTCGGCGTCGCTCGCCCCGGAGGCGACCGTCTGCTCGAACGGGTAGAGGTTGACCACCACGAGCTGGAACGGGTCGATCTCCAGCTCGTCCAGCTGGGCCACGTGGTGCGGCTTGGTGAGGTCGGCCAGCAGCCCGGCGTGGACGCGCGGGTGGAGCGTCTTGACCCGACCGTCGAGGCACTCGGGGAACCCGGTGAGCTGCTCGACCTTCGTCACGGGCACGCCGTACGACGCGATCGCGGCGGCGGTGCCGCCCGTCGACACGATCTCCACGCCCGCGCCGTCGAGCGCCCTGGCCAGCTCCTCCAGGCCCGACTTGTCGTACACCGCGATCAGCGCGCGCCGGATGGCGATGCGAGTCACTTGGATTCCTCTCCTGTTGCGTTCCCGATGCGGACAGTGCGTCCGCTGACCGTCCAGCCCTCACGGACCAGGCGGCCGACGATCTCCACGAGCAGGCGGCGCTCGACGACCTTGATGCGCTCGTGCAGCACCGCCTCGTCGTCGTCGGGCAGCACCGGCACCGCCTCCTGCGCGATGATCGGCCCCGAGTCGACGCCCGCGTCGGCCAGCATCACCGTGCACCCCGTCACCTTCACCCCGTGGGCCAGCGCGTCGCGCACACCGTGGGCCCCGGGGAACGACGGCAGCAGCGCGGGATGGGTGTTGAGCACCGGATGGGCGGCGAGCGTCGGCGCGCCGAGGATCTTCATGAAGCCGGCCGACACCACCAGGTCCGGCTCGTAGGAGGAGATCCGGGCGGCGACCGCCTCGTCCCACGCCTCCCGCGTCGGGTGGTCGCCCAGTCTCTCCACGAAGGTCGGCACACCGGCTCGGGCCGCGCGGGCGAGGCCCTCGATGCCGTCGCGGTCGGCGCCGACGGCGACTATCTCCGCGCCGTACGCCGGGTCGGCGGAAGCGTCCAGAAGGGCCTGTAGGTTGGTTCCAGAGCCGGAGACGAGGACGACGAGCCGCCCAGCCTTTGACACGCGCACTCCAAGAGAGAGAACCGGGGTGGGGCTGCCAGCGTATCCGCTCCTCGCCCGGGCACGCAGAGGAGGTCAGGTGTCGACACCGGTGCAGGCGCCGGCGGGTCAGCAGGCCGCGGATTCCGCGGGCCGCCGCGCGATCTGGTTGTCCATCGCAGCGCTCGCCATGACGTTCATGCTGCCGCTCGCCGGGCTGGTGATGGCGGCGTTCGCACTCATGGCCGGCATCCGGGCCCTGCCCAGCCTGAAGGAGGCGGGCCGGCCCACGGGCACCGCGGTGGGCGGCATCATCGTGTCCGCGGTCGCGCTCGCGCTGTCGGCCATGGCGACGGCGATGCAGCTCTACCTGATGGACGAGTACTCCGCGTACCAGGAGTGCATGAAGGGGGCGGGCACCGTCTCCTCGCAGGGTGAGTGCTTCACCCAGTTCAGGGACGCGGCGCAGCGCAAGCTGCCGACGGACGTGCTGGACGTCCTGGGCGCCGTCCAGCCCTGACGCTCCGCCGCCGTCCCGACGCGGACGCCGCGGCGCGCTACTCCCGGTCTTCGCGGTCGTCGCGGTCCCAGGCGTACGGGTCGACGTAGATGACGTGGCCGCCGCGGTCGTCCGACACGTCCACGATGTCCGTACGCCGCAAGCGCCCCTGCCCCGTCCCCGTGTGAGGGCGCGCCTGGGCCCTGGTCTCCGCCTCGGCCGAGGCGTGCTCGTCCGTCCAGTCGTCGCGGATGACCGGGATGGGCTGGGTGTCGGCCTCGGTGGCGTCGAGCCAGTGGCCGGGCAGCGGCTTGGCGTCGGACTCGGCCAGCCCCACCCTGCTCGCCGCGCGGGCGATCGCGGCCCCGGCCTTGCGCACGGGCTCCGCCGCCTTGTCGAGCGGCGCGCGGGCCCGGCGGTTGAGCAGCAGGATGTTGGTGATCCCGGCCGAGATGCCCGCGGCGACGCCCACCTCCAGCGCGACCGACAGGGCCACCTCCCACGTCGACGGGCCGACGGCCGCCAGCCGGCCGCCGCCGATCGGGCCGCCGGACAGGGTCGCGAGCAGCGCCGACACCAGGCCGGTCGTGACGCCGGTCAGGAAGCCCCACAGCGGGGCGGCCTCGTACGACGGCGAGGGCGAGATGCGCGCGACCACCACGCCCGCCAGCGCCCCGGCCGCGAACGGCAGCGCGACGACGGCCATCATCCAGGCCGGCACGGTGCCGCTGTCGGGCAGGGCGCCCAGCAGCGGCAGGCTCGGCACCGTGCCGAGCTGCACACCCGTGGGCGCGACCAGCGTGCCGGTGCCGATGGCGAAGCCCGGCCCGGCGATGTACGACAGCGCCCAGATGACCACGTTCAGCAGGTACAGGATCTGGACCAGCAGGAGCAGCAGCCCGCCCACGAACCCGGGCGAGAGCACGTTCGTCAGCTCGCGCACCTGGCCGAAGTTGAGCACCACCGCCACGAGCACCAGCGCGAACCCCGCCACCAGCAGCACCGCCGTGGCCACCGCCGTGCCGACGGTCAACGCCCGCACCCGCTCCGGCAGCAGCCTCAGCATCGCCCGCCACGGCCCGATGGTGCGCGCCGTCGCCACCGAGCCGGCCAGGAACGCCAGCGTGAAGTGGCTCAGCAGCGCCTCACCGATGAAGGGCTGGGTGACGTCGTTGCGGGCGACGAGCGCGATCAGGCCCGCCAGCAGCGCGTACGGCGCCGCCAGCGAGACCCCGGCCTGGGCCACCAGCACGAGCTGCGCCCGCCGCCGGGCGTTGGCCTTCTCGCGCGGGCTGTTCTTCGGCAGCCGGGCCGGGAGCCGCAGCCGCAGGTCGGCGTCGCGGGCCATCCAGCGGGCGGCGCGGTAGAGCAGGATCGCGGGCAGCACCACCAGGCCGAGCGGCAGCAGCCCGACCCGGCCGCCGGGCATCGCGAAGCCGGCGTGGTGAGCGGCCAGCCAGATCTGGGCGGCCGTGCGGAACACCCCCGGCAGGCCGGAGCCGAGCGCGCCGCTGGGCGCGGCGATCCAGCCGACCAGGGTGAGCGTGGTGAGCGCCGCCAGGCCGACGCCGAGCGTGGCCGCCGCGGCGAGCATCCCGGAGACGGGCAGCGGACGCCGGGACTCGTCGTCGTCCGAGACCCCGGGAATCTTGCCGAGGACCGAACGGGGGGCCGTCCGCAGCTGGTCGAGAAGCGCCGTCACAGTAGGCGATTTTCTCAAGCTTTCGCGACCGGCGCTTGGTTGACGCGCCGCAGGCGGCCAGCTTTATCCGGCTCTGCCGGGCTTTCCGGCCGCACCGGGGGCATCCGGGTGAACGCGGAAGGCCCCGCACGGCCGGAGCCGGTGCGGGGCCTTCCGCGGAACGTGCGCCGGGTCAGCGCGCCTGCATGATCTCGCGCATGAGGCGGGCCGTCTCGGAGGGGGTCTTGCCGACGCGGACGCCGACCTTCTCCAGGGCCTCCTTCTTGGCCTGCGCGGTCCCGGCCGAGCCGGACACGATCGCGCCGGCGTGGCCCATGGTCTTGCCCTCGGGGGCGGTGAAGCCCGCGACGTAGGCGACGACCGGCTTGCTGACGTGCTGCTCGATGTAGGCGGCGGCCCGCTCCTCGGCGTCGCCGCCGATCTCGCCGATCATCACGATCGCGTCGGTGGCGGGGTCGTCCTGAAACGCCTGGAGGGCGTCGATGTGGGTGGTGCCGATGACGGGGTCGCCGCCGATGCCCACCGCGGTCGAGAAGCCGAAGTCACGCAGCTCGTACATGAGCTGGTAGGTCAGCGTGCCCGACTTGGAGACCAGGCCGATGCGGCCCGCCGTCGTGATGTCGGCGGGGATGATGCCGGCGTTGGACGCGCCCGGCGAGGCGATGCCGGGGCAGTTCGGGCCGATGATGCGGGTCTTGTTGCCCTTGGCCACCGCGTACGCCCAGAACTCCGTGGAGTCGTGGACCGGCACGCCCTCGGTGATCACCACGCACAGCGGGATCTCCGCGTCGATGGCCTCCTTGACGGCGTCCTTGGTGAACGCCGGGGGCACGAAGATGACCGACACGTCGGCGCCGGTCTTCTCCATGGCCTCCTTCACCGTGCCGAACACGGGCAGGCCCTCGTGCGTGATGCCGGCCTTGCGGGCGTTGACACCACCGACCACGCGGGCGCCGGAGGCGAGCATGCGGCGGGTGTGCTTGGTGCCCTCACCACCCGTCATGCCCTGAACGATGATCTTGCTGTTCTCGGTCAGCCAGATAGCCATGTCTCACGCACCTACCGCAGCGAGCTCGGCGGCGCGCTTGGCCGCGTCGTCCATCGTGTCAACCAGCTCGACGCGCGGGAGCGCGGCGTCGGCCAGGATCTGTCGCCCGAGCTGGGCGTTGTTGCCGTCGAGGCGGACCACCAGCGGGTGGGTCACCGCCTCGCCGCGGCTCTCCAGGAGCTTGAAGGCCGCCACGATGCCGTTGGCGACGGCGTCGCAGGAGGTGATGCCGCCGAAGACGTTCACGAAGATCGACTTCACCGACGGGTCGGAGAGGATGATCTCCAGGCCGGCGGCCATGACCTCGGCCGAGGCGCCGCCGCCGATGTCGAGGAAGTTGGCCGGGGACGGCTTGCCGGGGAACGCCTCGCCGGCGTAGGCGACCACGTCCAGGGTGGACATGACCAGGCCCGCGCCGTTGCCGATGATGCCGACGTCGCCGTCGAGCTTCACGTAGTTGAGGTCCTTCTCCTTGGCCCGGGCCTCCAGCGGGTCCTCGGCGGCCTTGTCGGCGTACCCCTCGTGCTCCGCCTGGCGGAAGGAGGCGTTGTCGTCGAGCGTGACCTTGCCGTCGAGCGCCTTCACCTGGCCGTCGGCCGACAGGATCATCGGGTTGACCTCGACCAGCGTCGCGTCCTCGTCGACGAAGCAGCACCAGAGCTTCTCGATGAGCTCGGCCGCGCCGTCGAGCGACTGCTCCGGCAGACCGCCGGCGACCGCGATCTCACGGGCCTTGGCCCGGTCGATGCCGTCGAGGGCGTTGACGGGCACCTTGGCGACCTTCTCGGGCGAGGTGTGGGCCACCTCTTCGATGTCCATGCCGCCGGCGGCGGAGCAGATCGCGAGGAAGGTACGGTTCGCGCGGTCGAGCAGGAAGGAGAAGTAGTACTCCTCCGCGATCGCGCTGGCCTCCTCCACCAGAACCTTGTGGACCGTGTGGCCCTTGATGTCCATGCCGAGGATGGCCGTGGCCTTCCCGACGGCGTCGGCGGCGTCGTCGGCCACCTTCACGCCACCGGCCTTACCGCGCCCGCCGGTCTTGACCTGGGCCTTGACCACGACCCTGCCGGTGAGTTGCTCGGCAGCCGCGCGCACCTCCTCCACGGTGTGGGCGACGATGCCCTTGGGCACCGGGATGCCGTAGTCCGCGAAGAGCTCCTTCGCCTGATGTTCGAACAGGTCCACGAGGGTCCGTCCTTGCTTATCCGACTGATGTTCGACGGCCCGGGCCACCCCGTACGTGCCGGGCGTTTCCGCCAGTGAAGCCTAGCCCCAAGCTTGACGTCCCCTGGTCACCGGGTCGCGGATATGCCGTGATGTGACGGTGATCTCACTTCGGCACGATGTCGCCTCGCATCCGAAGTGGGATGAACTGCGGCCCCCGAAGCACCCGTACGCCGCTATCTGCCGACAAACCCCCTCAAAATGGCCTGGAGGACGGGCATCGACGGGACGGTTGGAGCACCGAGCTGGAGGAGGACCACCCCACTCGGATCGTGGCTTCTCCGTGCGGCCGGGAAAACAAATGGGAAAGAACGCCAGTGGGCCCGCCCTCACCCTCGCCACCGTGCCACCGGAAGACGACGACGGTCACGTACGGAAACGGAACCCGTTCTTCGGCGGTGACGCGCTGCTCACGGGCCGTCGTTTTCTCGCGCGAAATCCAGACCTGCACGAGAAATACACATACTTCCCTCTACAGCGCCCCTCTCCTGAGATATCCTCGTGATCTTTCTTTGCCATGATCCTCCAGCATCCAAATGAGAAACGACAAGGATAGAGAATGAAGCGAATCCTCACCGGCGTCGCCCTGGCGTCCGCCGCCACGCTCATCGCGGCCGCCCCGGCCCAGGCCGCGCCGGTGAACCCGGTCGCCGCGGTCCAGAAGCAGTTCGTGGCGGGCAAGGGCGTCAAGTTCGTCGAGCAGGTCAAGATCGCCAGCGGAGGCGTGCGGCAGATCAGCCTCCGGCGTGCCGGCACGCTGCAGTTCGGCGCCTCCGGCGTCGTCGCCTCCGACCTCACCGGCCAGTTCAACATCAAGAGGGAGGACGCCGAGAAGTTCGCCAAGGAGCTGGGAGCGGATGAGCTCGGCCTCGACCTCGTGACGGCGCTGACGATGCCCGAGCGGATCGTCACGAAGGGCCGGTACACCTACCTCACGGGTGGCCTGTGGAGCGCCGTGTTCAACGCCGGCAAGTCCTGGATCAGGGTTCCCGGCACCCAGCCCATCGGCATGACCGCCATGTACGGCCAGCCGCTGAACATCCTCGCCGAGCCGGCCACGCTCAAGACCCTCCTCAAGGGCGCCAAGGCGACGAAGGACGGCTACACCGGCAAGGTCGCGGCCAAGGACCTGCGCAAGACGTCCCCCGGATTCGCCGCGACCCTGGGGCTGGCTTCGGCCAAGTCCGTGAAGGGCTCCATCGGCTGGAAGCTCACCGTCGACGCCAAGGGCCTGCCGGTCCGGCTGGTGTCGGTCATCCCGGCGGAGGCGCTGGGCGCCGTTGACGCCAAGGGCGCGACCGTGAGCGTCGAGACCACCTTCAGCGACTGGGGCACGCCCGTCACCGTGACGGCCCCGCCCGAGCTGGAGGTCGCCAAGACCCTGGACGAGGCGATCCAGATCCCGGGCCCCAAGACCATCCCGCTGAGCGCCATCGCCCAGTGACGACCGTTCGCGCCCGTCTCCCCCGCATCGGGTGGAGGCGGGCGCGACGCCTGTCCGGGGCCTGTCCGGGGCTCTGCCCGGGACAGGCTGACGTCCTTCTAGGACAGCCTGGAGTCGCGGACGGCCGCCCAGGCGAGGGAGTGCCTGATGCCCTCCTCCAGCGAGTAGCCCGCGCGCCAGCCCAGCAGCCGCTCGGCGAGGTC
Source organism: Nonomuraea sp. NPDC005501 (assembly GCF_040605905.1). NCBI lineage: Bacteria > Bacillati > Actinomycetota > Actinomycetes > Streptosporangiales > Streptosporangiaceae > Nonomuraea > Nonomuraea sp. NPDC005501. The sequence goes on from NZ_JBEXDT010000036.1 coordinate 50,062, forward strand.
GCTGCGCGTGTAGGCGCCCACCACGTCGCCCGGCCGGCGCGCCGTCTCCAGGACCTCCACCGGCCGGTCCGCCACGCGGTTGAACGCGTCGGCCAGCTCCCGCACCGTCGTGCCCGACCCGGTGCCGAGGTTGATGATCGAGCCCTCCGGGAACAGCCCGTCGAAGCGCCGCAGCGCCTCCACGTGGGCCTGCGCCAGGTCCCAGACGTGGATGTAGTCGCGGATGCCGGAGCCGTCACGGGTCGGGTAGTCGGTGCCGGTGATCTGGAACGGCGTCCCCTCCTCGTACGCCTCGATGAGCTTGCCGAGGGCGTGGCTGGGCCGCCGGAGCTGGAGCCCGGTGCGCATGCTCGGGTCGGCGCCGATGGGGTTGAAGTAGCGCAGCGACAGCACCTTGACGGGCTGGGTGGCGGCGATGTCGGCGAACATGGCCTCGCACACCGCCTTGGTACGCGCGTACGGGCTCTGCGGGTCGAGCGGTGAGCGCTCGTCGACGGTGTGGTCGTCCCCGGCGCGGTAGATCGACGCCGACGAGCTGAAGATCATCCGCTCGCACCCGTTGCGCAGCAGGTGATCGACGAAGTCGAGGCTCTTGGCGACATTGGCCCGGTAGTAGCCGACGGGGTCGGCCACCGAGTCCGGCACGACGATGAGCGCCGCGCAGTGGATGACGGCCTCGATGTCGGGCCGCTCCGCGAACACCTTGTCGACCAGCGCGCCGTCGCTGATGTCGCCCTCGTAGAAGGCCCGCCCCTCGGTGAACTCGCGCCGCCCGGTCACGAGGTTGTCCAGGATCACCGGCTCGATCCCGGCGTCCAGGCACGCCGAGGCCACCGTGCTCCCGATGAACCCGGCGCCGCCGGAAATCAACACGCTCATGCCAGCCCCCTGCTCCTCACCATCACCGCCCACCGGCCTGCCCGGTCGAGCTCCCCACCACGTCCGCCGGCGCCTGCCGGCGGACGTCGCGACCCGGCGGGCCGCCCGGCCCCGGAACCGCCGTGCCCGACCATCCTCGGTCACCACGCGGGGCGCTCGTGACCATTGGCGACGCCCCGGTCGTGTCGCTCCACCGGCAATCCAACGGCGTTATGTGATCGTTACAACTTACGGCCCTCAGAACGCCGGTTTCGTTTGTCTACCTATGAGACGCATGCGAAGCACATAAGTTCTGGAGTGACCCGTGAATCCCCTCACCCGGTTGCCGGCCCTGATCGCCATGGCGGCTCTGGTCTCGATGACGGCCTGCGCCGCCGAGAGCGCGCCCGCCACGCGGGCGCAGCCGACGCCGGCCGCCGGCGCACCCACCAAGAGCGCCACGGCCGCACGCAAGCCGCTGGCCGCCGGCGCCGCCAAGCAGGCCGCGCCGAAGAAGCCCAAGCTGGAGATCGCCGACATCACGCCCATGGGCGAGACCACGGAGAAGGTCGGCGTCGGCTTCCCGATCATCGTGACGTTCGACCGTGACGTACGGGACAAGGCGGCGGCCGAGGCGGCGCTGGAGGTACAGGCGGACAAGCCGGTCGACGGCGCGTGGCGCTGGGTCTCCGCGCGCAAGGTCATCTACCGCACGAAGACGTACTGGAAGCCGCACCAGAAGGTGCTGTTCACCGCGCACCTCAGCCAGATCCCGGGCAACGAGGCCGCCAAGGACGTCTCCCGCCGCTTCGCCGTGGGCACCGCCAACATCTCGGTGGTCGACACCCGCCGGCACGTCATGAAGACCTACCGCGACGGCAAGCTCGCCAAGCGGATCGCGATCAGCGCCGGCCGCGGCGGCCTCGTGCGCAACGGCGTGGACGTGTACCTGACGACCAGCGGCACCCACCTGACCATGGGCAAGAAGCGGGTCGAGACCATGACCTCGTCCTGGATGGGCGTCACGGACCCCAAGGACCCGCAGTACTACAAGGAGGAGATCCCCTGGGCGGTGCGGATCTCCGACAGCGGCGAGTACGTCCACCAGAGCGCCGGCTACTACCAGTACCTCGGCCGCTCCAACCAGAGCCACGGCTGCGTCCGCGCCACCCCGGAGGGCGCCCGCTGGTTCTACACGATCGCCCAGCGCGGCGACGTGGTGAAGATCACCGGCACCAAGCGCAAGCTCGACTGGCGCAACGGCTGGAGCTACTGGCAGCTCAACTGGACCGAGTGGAAGAAGGGCAGCGCCCTGACCGCCGCCAAGAGCTGACCCGCCGACGGTCCGGACCCGGCCGGTGAGCGGGCGCGTCGTCTCACCGGCCGCCGTCCGGCACGCGGTCGCCGGGCCGTGGGGCTGGTGTGGCAGCCGATAAACCTGGGATGATGGGATGCCTCGTCCCGCGGTGGAGAAAGGGTCCGCTACGTGAGTCCGTCCCCCAAGTTCCTCCCGCAGGCGGGGTTCCTGTTCTCCGCCGCCGGTGTCGCCGGCGTGGTCCTGCAGATGCTGAAGGTCGCCTACCCCGACGGCGACCCGGCCAAGGCGCGCGAGGTCGCGCAGCTGTTGCGGCAGCTGGCCACGCGGACGGATGTCAGCCTGGACGACATGGAAGAGGTCGCGGGCAGGCTGTGGCGGCCACCGAACTCCGGCGCGGGCCTCGATGCCTTCAGGACCTACTTCACCGAAGAGATCGCGCCCTATCCGCCGCTGGTCTCCGCGTACATCCGCGGGTTCGCCGACGCGATCGACGACTACGCCGACATGCTGGAGCAGACCCAGCACACGCTCCGGACGATGGCCATGACCCAGTGGATCGAGCTGCTGATGTTCTTCTGCTGGCCGGCGATCGACAAGAAGGTCCAGGTGCTGATCAACTGGGCGATGCGCAAGCGGCAGGCACGGCTGCTGCTCAGCATGTTCGAACACGCCGTGGGCAAGCGGTTCATCTACGCCGTCGGGGGCAGCCTCGCCTACACGGCCCTCGACCAGGCGATCGTCGACGGGTTCAAGCTGGCGAGGGGCGAGGACATGGGCTCGTGGGGCGACCGCGGCATGTACATGGTGAACAACTTCGCGGCGGCCCTGGTCTTCTACCATGTGGATCCGGCCAATTTCGGCAAGGTCGCGAAGCTGCTGCCGCAGAACAAGGCGGCGCAGAACGCCATCGTGTTCCTGACCGGGTCCAGCGTCTTCACCACCACCGCGAACGCGCTCAACAGGCCCGGCGACGTGGTCGACGATCCCGCCAGTCTGCTGCCCACCTGGGAGCAGATGCTCGCGAAGCTGGGTGTCGCCGCGGGCCAGGACCAGTTCAGGCGCTGGCGCGGGTATTACCCGGCACCGACCAGGTAGTCAGTCCTGGTTGAAGCGCCTGATCTCGTCGGCGAACGGGTTCAGGCCGTCCGTCATCAATCCCGCCATCTGCGCGGTCAGGTCCGCGGTGGCGTCGTTCGCGGCGGCGACCACGGCCTCCGCCAGCGCGTCCGCGCCGAGCCGCATCGCCCGCGGGTCGATCCGCAGGCTGCCGAGCGCGCCGCTCGGCAACACCTCGGCCCGCACCAGGCCATCGGCCGCCTCGCCGCGGCCGCGAACGGCATCGAGGCTTTCCCGCAATTCTTCCAGCGGCGCGGTGTCGGCCTGGAATTGGGAGAGGAAGCGGCTCATCTCTTCGTCGAGGAAGGGGGCGCCGTCGTCCGGTGTGGTCATCAGGTCTCCAAGAAACGTCAGGGCTTGAGCTTCCCGTCCGACGCCGAGAACTTCGGCGGGTCGGACACTTTCGGCAGGGATTCGATGACGGCCCAGTTCGCGACGTCGAAGGTGGTCCTCATACCGGCCAGCCTTTCCGCGATCTCCGGATAGACGTCGCTCAGCGCGTTGACGTACGTCGATACTTTCTTCAGCGCGGTGGAATAGCCCTGCCTGAACGTCTTCGCCGTGTCATCCGTGCCGGCGAAGTCACCCAGCGCGGCGATGGCGTCGAGAATCCGGCGGGTATCCCCCGCGAGGTCGTCGTGCTCGGTGACGAACGCGCCGGCCGCCTTCGTGAAGTTGCTTCCGTAGAAGTCGGTCGGCGGCATGGCCGGGGTCCCATGGCTCGGCGAGGCCGGCGACGGATCGAACGGCGGGGAGGTGGTGCCGGGGGTGACCGACGGGGAAGCGGAGGGAGCCGGCCACGCGGGAGGCGCTCCGGTCGGCGTCGGTGTGGGGCTCGGAGTCGTGGGGCTCGGAGTCGTGGGACTCGGAGTCGTGGGGCTCGGTGTGGGCGTGCCGGACGGGCTCGGTGTGGGCGTGCCGGACGGGCTCGGTGTCGTCGGACTGGGCGTGGGGGTGGGCGTGTCGGACGGGCTGGGCGTCGTCGGGCTTGGGGTGGGCGTCGGCGACGTCGTGGCCGTGGACGACGGCGTGGGTGAAGGTGATGGAGTGGAGTTATCCCCTGAAGACATGACATCCTCCTCTGGGTGTGCCTTATCGCGTTGGCGCAGGCCACTGGCCGCCTTCACCGATTGCCGATATTACCTAGAGGTAAAGTGTACTTTGGGCCGCAGGGGTGCGCCGCCAAGGCCGGTACGAACGCGGCGGCGGCGGGACGGCGGTCACCGTGGATGTCTGACTGGTACCGTCGTCACGCCGCCTGCCGGAGCGGCAACCTGTTTCCGGGAAAGGCCCTACAGATCCTGCGCAGGCATCAGCCGCGCACCTGCTCCCGAAATGTCGCTCAGAGCTTCTCCAACGGCGCGTACGCGAGCAGAAGGGTCTTCTCGCCCCCGCTCCCGAAGTCGATCTTCACCTTGGTCTTCTCCGCCTGCCCGTCCACCGACACCACGGTCCCGAGCCCGAACGCGTCGTGCGACACCCGGTCGCCGGGGGTCAGCGACGGGACGGCCCGGCCGCCCTTCTTCGGCGTGGCGGGCGCGGCCGGCTCGCGGCGCGTCGCGGCATTCCAGGCCGTCTTCTCCGGCGGCGTGCGCCAGTCCATGAGCTGTCCCGGCACCTCGCTGACGAACCGCGACGCCGGGTTGAACGACGGCGCGCCCCACGAGCTGCGCACCGCCGCCCGGGTGAGGTACAGGCGCTTCTGCGCCCTCGTGATGCCGACGTAGGCCAGCCGGCGCTCCTCCTCCAGCTCCTTCGGCTCGCCCAGCGAGCGCACGTGCGGGAAGACGCCGTCCTCCATCGCCGTCAGGAACACGACCGGGAACTCCAGCCCCTTGGCGGTGTGCAGGGTCATCAGCGTCACCACCCCCTGGCCGCCGTCGGCGTCGGGGATCTGGTCCGCGTCGGCCACCAGCGACACCTGCTCCAGGAACTCGACCAGCGTGCCCTCCGGGTTGGCCTCCTCGAACTCGGCGGCGACCGAGATCAGCTCGTTGAGGTTCTCCAGGCGGGACTCGTCCTGCGGGTCCTCCGACGCCTCCAGCTCGGCGCGGTAGCCGGTGGCGACCAGCACCTCCTCCGCCAGCGCGGACGGCGGCACGCCCTCGGCCTTGGCGATCAGCTCCTCCAGCATGGCGACGAAGTCGCGCACCGCGTTGAGCGAGCGGGTGGCCATGCCCGGCGCCTCGTCGGCCCGGCGCAGCCCCTCCCAGAACGTGACGCGCTCCCGCGCGGCGAACGCCTCGATCATCGCCTCGGCCCGGTCGCCGATGCCGCGCTTGGGCACGTTGAGGATGCGCCGCAGTGACACCACGTCGGCCGGGTTGGCCAGCACCCGCAGGTACGCCAGCAGGTCCTTGACCTCCTTGCGCTCGTAGAAGCGCACTCCCCCGACCACCTTGTACGGCAGGCCGGTGCGGATGAAGATCTCCTCGAACACCCGGGAGGCCGCGTTGGTGCGGTAGAACACGGCGACGTCGCCCGCCCTGACGCCCTCCTCGTCGGTGAGCCGGTCGACCTCCTGGGCGACGAACATGGCCTCGTCGTGCTCGTTGTCGGCGACGTACCCGACGATCTTGGGGCCGTCGCCCTGGTCGGACCAGAGGTTCTTCGGCTTGCGCGACTCGTTGCGGGAGATGACCGCGTTGGCGGCGGCCAGGATGTTCTGGGTGGAGCGGTAGTTCTGCTCCAGCAGGATCGTGCGAGCGTCCGGGTAGTCGCGCTCGAACTCCAGGATGTTGCGGATCGTCGCGCCGCGGAAGGCGTAGATCGACTGGTCGGCGTCGCCGACGACGCACAGCTCCGACTGGTCGGCGCCCGACCTGACCAGCTCACCGTCGGTCGTGCGCAGCTCGGGCCGGCCCACCAGCTCCCTGATCAGGATGTACTGGGCGTGATTGGTGTCCTGGTACTCGTCCACCATGACGTGCCTGAACCGCATCCGGTAGTGCTCGGCCACCTCGGGGAAGAGCTGGAAGAGCGTCACCGTGTTCATGATGATGTCGTCGAAGTCCATCGCGCCGGCCTCGGTGAGCTTGAGCTGGTAGCTCCTGTACGCCTGGGCGAGGACCTTCTCCAGGTGGGAGCCCGCCCTGTCGGACGCGGTCTCGTAGTCGATCAGCTCGTTCTTGAAGTTGCTCACCTGCGCCGAGAACGACCGCGGCGGGTAGCGCTTCGGGTCGAGGTCCATCTCGCGGCAGACCATCGCCATGAGCCGCTGCGAGTCGGCCTGGTCGTAGATCGAGAAGCTGGAGGGGAAGCCGAGCCGCTTGGCCTCGCGGCGCAGGATCCGCATGCAGGCGCTGTGGAAGGTCATCACCCACATCGCCTTGGAGCGCGGGCCGACCAGCTTGTCGACGCGCTCCTTCATCTCGCGGGCGGCCTTGTTGGTGAAGGTGATCGCGAGGATCTCGCCCGGGTGGACCTCGCGCTCGGCGAGCAGGTAGGCGATGCGGTGGGTCAGCACCCGCGTCTTGCCCGACCCCGCCCCCGCCACGATCAGCAGCGGGCTGCCGTGATGGATCACGGCCTCGCGCTGCTGCGGGTTGAGGCCGTCGAGCAAGGGGTGGTCAACAGAGACGTGGGTCGGCACCCACCTAGGTTATGACTCCCCGCCGACAAACGGCGCCCGGAATGACGGCCCCGGACCGCCGGTTGTCACGGGAGGGGAGATCCTGGGACCGTCGGCCGTGCGGCAGGATCGGCCCCGCGGTGATCACGCGGGTGATCGGCCGCGCGGGAGAGATCGGAATGGGAGAGGACGACCATGCTGGCCGAGAGCGAGATCAACCGGGTGCTCACCGTCACGGCGCACCCCGACGACGTCGACTTCGGCGCGGCGGGCACCGTGGCGCTGTTCGGCGACAGGGGCGTCGAGGTGACCTACCTGGTCGTGACGGACGGCGACGCCGGAGGCAACGAGCGGGAGCTGGACAACTCCGGCATGGCGGAGCTGCGCCGGGCCGAGCAGACGGCGGCCGCCAAGGCCGTGGGCGTCACGGACGTGCGCTTCCTCGGCTACTCCGACGGCACCGTGGTCCCGTCGCTGGACCTCAGGCGGGACATCGCGCGCGTCATCCGCCAGGTACGCCCCGATCTGGTGATCACCCACCACCCCGACCGCAACTACCAGTTCATCGCGCCCAGCCACCCCGACCATCGCGCGGTCGGCGGCTCCGCCCTCGACGCGGTCTACCCGGACGCCCGCAACCCGTACGCGTTCCCCGAGCTGCTGACGGAGGAGGGGCTGGAGGCGTGGACCGTGCGCGAGGTGTGGCTGACGGGCGGCTCGACGCCGGACCACTGGGTGGACGTGACGGACGCCATCGACCGCAAGCTGACGGCGCTCCAGTCGCACGTCAGCCAGGTGGCGCACGTGGAAGGCTTCGCCGACTTCGTCAAGGAACGCTTCGCCTCGTGGGGGAAGCGGGCCGGCTTCGGCGAGGGCCACTACGCGGAGGGCTTCCAGGTCGTCCAGACGGCCTGACGTTCATGGCTCCCGCCCCCGGGCGAGAGCCATGACCACGCGGACGTGGATCCGCACGGCGCGGAGCGGCACCGTGAGCCGGCCTACGACACGGACCCGGGCGGCACGACCCAGAGCGACGGCTGCCCGGTGACCTCGGCGATGACGTCGAAGTCCCGGTCGTAGTGCAGGATCGTGGCACCGTGCACCTCGGCACAGGCCGCGATCAGCAGGTCGTTCGCGCCCACACCCCTGTGCTGCGACCTGCGCGCCAGCATGGCCTGCACGTGCAGCGCGCGGATCTCCACATCCGCGTTGACGGGCAGGTGGCGGAAGTCGTCGCGGAGGTGCTGAGCATCGAGCTCGTATCCGGCCGGATCGCGAGCGCTGTAGAGGACCTCGAGTTGCGTGACCGTGCAGACGGCCAGCATCTTGTCGAGCATGAGCGGCTCCAGCGCCCGTGCGACGGCGGGGCGGGGCATCCGCGCCAGAGCGCTCTTGTCGATCAGGTAGACCACGCCGGTGGCTACCACGCACGCTTCATGAGCTCCGGATCCAGTAGATCCGTATTGTCCTTCGAGGTCCAGTATTCGAATGCTTCGCGCCGCTTTGCCCTTTCGGCGATCTCCGTCAGGGCGGCGTGGACCGTCTCCTTCATGTTCTTCGTGCCCAACTCCTCCTGGGCTATCTCCAGGAGCTCCTTGTCGATATCGATCACCGTACGCAAGGGACATCACCTCCGCTACCTCCAGGGTATATCACAGATCGTGATCTTGATATACGCACTCACGGTGAACGCGCGGGCACGGAAAGGCGTCGCGGAGACGCTAGGGCATCGCGACCGGGCGTTTCAGCCCCCCTGCGACACCGGTGGAGGATTCTCATCCCTCAGGTGAAATCGCCGATCGGCGCCGTCCTGCGAGACGGGCGAACAGGTAGCCCAATGAGTTGGTCGCCGTGTGCAGCATGGACGGCGCCAGCAGACCGGCCCGGCGGCGCAGCTCGCAGAACAGCACTCCGGCGACGCCCGTCGACACCACGCTGCCCGCCACCACCCGCGCCGTGTCGAGCCGCCCGGGCCGCTCCCCCGCCGTGAGCGCGCCGAGGGCCGGGTTGGCGCGGGCCATGTCGATCGCGGGCAGCACGTGCCAGAGCCCGAACAGCGCCGACGAGACCGCCGTGGCCGCCGCCGTGCCGTGGTCGCGGCGGAGCATGCCGTACAGAGCGCCCCTGAACCCGGCCTCCTCCAGCAGCACCGTGCCGACCGGCACCTGGAGCAGGGCCTCCTCCAGGGCGCGGGCCGGCGTGAGCGACAGGGCCCGCTCGTCCTGGAACAGCGGCCTGGTGCGGGGCACGGCGACGCCGGCCGTGTAGACGACCGCCACGCCCGCGGCCAGGACGGCGCCGGTCAGGGCGCCCCGGCGCGGATGCTCGAACCCCAGCTCGGCCCAGGAGGCCCCGGACCGGCGCGCCATCGCGACCAGCGCGGCGGTGGCGGCGGTGGAGGTCAGGGGCGCCAGGCGGGGGGCGACCCGGTTGTTCAGCACGTTGGCCGCGGCCAGCACGACGATCGACGCGATCAGCACCCCTGCAGGCTACGTCCCGCCCGCACGGTGTCGGGAGGGGCACGTGTCGGGCGGTGGCGCGGGTCAGGCGGTGGCGCGGGTGCGCCAGCCGGCGGGGAAACGGGAGCGGCGGCGTTCCTCGGGGGTGAGACCGCCCCAGATGCCCTCCGTCTCCCCTGCCCGTATGGCGTAGGCCCGGCACTCGGACAGGACCTCGCAGCGGGCGCACACCGCCTTGGCGCGTCGCTCCTGGGCGGCTGAGGGCGCCAGCGGGAAGAAGAGCTCAGGATCGCTGGATCTGCAGGCGCCCCCGCGCAGCCAGCCGGTCTCCTCCAATGGCATGGCGCCCACGGTATGCCGCGTACATGATCGACCGCATCATCCTGTGGGTTGACCTTCGCCTACATCCTCAGCAGGCGTCGACGCCCCCGTCGTACCCCGTCGCGAAGGAGCGCTGGCGTTGCGCGGCCGTACCGTGGGCGGCCGGGTCGAGCCAGTCGTCGGTCGGGTCACCCGCCGCCTCCAGGTTGAGCAGCAGCTCGTCCTCGTCGCCCGGCTCCGCCCGCAGCGCGCCCGAGGAGACCAGGCCCGACAGGGTGCCGCCCGCGTAGCAGTCGGCCTGCAGCTCCGCCTGGATGTTGAGCCGGAAGCTGGACTGGAGCTGGGCCTGCACCGCGTGCCCGAACTCGTGCGGGATGATCAGGTACACCGACCCGTCGCCCATGTTGTTCCAGAGTCCCTCCAGCCAGTCCCGGTCGTAGGCGATGAAGTGGCCGTCCGGGCAGTAGAAGGCGTTCTGCGGCACGGCGGGCTCCCCGGCGCAGCTCGGCCCGGACCGCCCCGAGTACGGGATGAAGCGGGTGATGGGCTGGTAGGTGCGGCCGGCGGCGGCGAACCGCTGCTGCCAGAACGACTCCGTCAGGGACCGGGCCGCCCGCACGTCGCTCTCGAAGCTGTCGTCGCCCTGGACGTTCCGCGACGGGGCGGTCGTCAGCCCGCACGCGGAGACCAGTCCGCAGGACAGCAGGAGCGCGAAGGCCAGCGCGAGGGGGCGTGTCACGCGGTCACACTTCCCACGCGCGCACGGGTTCATTCGCGGTCAGACCTCCCACGTGTGCACGGGTTCGTTCGCGTGCATGTGCTCGGCGTACTCCAGCGTCATACGCCGCAGCGCCTCGTGCCTGTCGCCGCCCAGCGCGCTGACCTTGTCCACCTGCCAGCTCGCCCCGGTGCGCCCGGTCAGGCAGCGCGCCTCGATGATCCCGAGCATCCGGTCGGCGACGGCCGTGTCCACGCCCCACGCGGCGAGCCCCTCGTACGCCATCGGGAGCAGGCGGCGCAGGATCAGCTCGCTCGCGGACACCTCGCCCAGTCCCGGCCAGTACAGGCGGGCGTCCAGGCCGCTCCGGGCGGCGGCGTTGAGGTTCTCCTCGGCGGCGGCGAAGGACATCCGGCTCCAGACGGGCCGCTCGATGTACGGCAGGACGCACATGAGGCCGTAGTAGAACGCGGCGTTGGCGGCGATGTCGGCCACGGACGGGCCGGCGGGCAGCACGCGGTTCTCGACCCGCAGGTGCGGACGGCCGTCGACCACCGCGTACACCGGCCGGTTCCAGCGGTAGATGGTGCCGTTGTGCAGGGTCAGCTCGGGCAGCTCGGGGACGCGGCCCTGCGCCAGCACGTCCTTGGGGTCCTCCGGCTCGCACAGCGGCAGCAGTGCCGGGAAGTATCGGACGTTCTCCTCGAACAGGTCGAAGACGCTGGTGATCCACCGCTCGCCGAACCACACGCGCGGGCGTACGCCCTGTGTCTTCAGCTCGGCCGGCCGTGTGTCCGTCGCCTGCTCGAACAGGGTGATCCGGGTCTCGCGGTGCAGCTCCTTGCCGAACAGGTACGGCGAGTTGGCGGCGACCGCGACCTGTGCCCCGGCGATGGCCTGGGCGGCGTTCCAGTGGGCGGCGAACGCCTCGGGGCTGACCTGGAGGTGGAGCTGCACGCTGGTGCAGGCGGCCTCGGGCGTGATGCTGTCGGCGTGCGTGTCCAGGGTCTCGACGCCCTCGATGAACAGGTGCAGGTCCTCCCCCCGGGCGGCGAAGATCTGCTCGTTGAGCAGCCGGTAGCGGGGGTTGGCCGACAGCGTGCCCTCGCCGATGTCCCGCTCGCGCAGCGTGGGCAGGATGCCGATCAGGACGAGGTGGCCGCCCTGCGAGCCGGCGCGCTCCTCGGCGTGGTTGAGGCGGGCGCGGACGTCGTCCTCCAGCCTGGCCGCGCCGTCGCCGGCCAGGTCCTGGGGCTCGATGTTGATCTCGATGTTGAACTGGCCCAGCTCGGTGGCCCAGTCGGGCCGCTGGATGGCTTCGAGCACGGCGGCGTTGCACATGGCGGGCTCGCCGTCCGCGTCGACGAGATTGAGCTCGATCTCCAGGCCGGCCAGCGGCCGCTGGTCCTCGAAACGGGAGTCGCCGAGCATCTGGGCCAGGACATCAAGGCATCGTCGTACCTTTTCGCGATATTGCCGCCTGTCGTTCCGACTGAAAACGACGACCGGCACATCCCTCCCCATATACCGAAATTTCCCCGACGCTGCCCTTTTAGGCCAGAAATCGCGGACTTAGGAGAGGAATCAAACGAGGCGCCGCGCGGTGGCCCAGCGGGACAGCTCGTGCCGGTTGGACAGCTGCAGCTTGCGCAGCACCGACGACACGTGCGTCTCGACCGTCTTCACCGAGATGAACAGCTCCTTCGCGATCTCCTTGTACGCGTAACCGCGCGCGATCAGCCGCAGCACCTCGCGCTCCCGCTGCGTCAGCGAGTCGAGCTCCGGGTCGATCGACGGCGCCTCCGACGAGGCGAACGCGTCCAGCACGAACCCCGCCAGCCGCGGCGAGAACACCGCGTCGCCGTCGGCCACCCGGCGGATCGCGTCGGTCAGCTCCCGGCCGCTGATGTTCTTGGTGACGTAGCCGCGCGCGCCGCCCCGGATCACGCCGATCACGTCCTCGGCCGCGTCGGACACCGACAGCGCGAGGAAGCGCACCTGCGAGCCCGAACCGAGCACCCGGCGCAGCACCTCCTGGCCGCCGCCGCCCGGCATGTGCACGTCGAGCAGGACCACGTCGGGCTGGAGCTCGGCGATGGCCTTCACCGCCGTATCGACGTCCTCGGCCTCGCCGACCACCTGGATCGAGTCGCCCAGCTCGGCCCGCACCCCCGACCGGAACAGCCGGTGGTCGTCCACGATCAGTACGCGCGTCATCCGCCTACCCTCAGTCAATTCCTCGCGAGCCAACCAGCTTCAGTCCTTCGCGACCTTCATCGTCAGCATCACTTCCGTCCCCTCATCGGGCTCGGTGCGCACCCTGGCGGATCCGCCATGGCGCTCCATCCTCCCGATGATGGACTCCCTGATGCCCATCCTGTCGAGGGGGATCGCGTCCAGATCGAACCCCTTACCGCGATCCTTCACGAAAATCGTGGCCTCGTCACCCTCGACTTCGGCGTACACCGAGATGGTAGAGCTTCCGGAGTACTTGGCCGCGTTGACCATCGCCTGCCGCGACGCCTTCAGCATGGCGGCGAGCCTGCCGCCCGCGTCGAGCTCCATGTCGCCGACGCAGACGACCTCGATGGCCACGCCGTGCGCGTCCTCCTCCTCGGCGGCGATCCGGCGGACGGCCGCGGCCAGCGTGGCGTCCGCGTCCTGCGCCGGCTGGTAGAGCCAGTTGCGCAGGTCGCGCTCCTGCGATCGGGCCAGGCGCACCACCTCGCGCTGGTCGTGCGCGACCCGCTGGATCAGCGTCAGCGTGTGCAGCACCGAGTCGTGGACCATCGCGGCCACCTCGGCCCGCTCCTCCTGGCGGATGCGCTCGCGCCGTTCGAGCTGGAGCTCCTTCCACAGGCCCGCGAGCCACGGCGCGGCGATCACCGCGAGCCCGCCGACCACGACCCCGGTGAACAGCAGCCCCGGCCGCGCCTCGGCCAGCCTGCCCTCGACGGCCAGGAAGCCCACCGCGCCGACGACCACGAGCGCCACGCCGAGCAGCGTCCGCACCCGGTTGGCGCGAATGCTCTTGGTGGCCCCGCTCACCCAGCCCTTGCGCCGCTCCGGGTCCGCCTGCTGCCACAGGATGAGCGCGCCGATGCCGCCCACCGCGAACGGCAGCATGCCGATGCCGCCCTTGGACGCGCCGCTCAGCCAGCCGAACGCGAGCAGCGCCACACCGATCGCGCTGAACGCGGCGAGCTGGCTCCAGTCGCGGGCCGGCGGCGGCCCCTCGTACGGCTCGCGCGGCGCGATCATCCAGAGCACCGCGTAGGCCACTCCGCCGACCCCGCCCACCACGGTCAGCAGCACGAACGTCAGCCGGATCACGACCGGATCCAGCTTCAGCTGCGCGGCGAGCCCCTGCGCCACACCTCCGAGGAGGCGGCCCTCCATGGGCCGCGTCATCCGGCGGTAGGGCGCATCGCCACCGGGCTCGGCAAGAGTCTTCTGGTCAGCCATAACACCGTCATCGTCACACGGAGCGGGCGAAAGAGGCATCAGGGAACGACCCCCGGGTCCCGTCAGGGGTGTCCCGGATGCGGCGCGCCACGCCCCGGGCCACGATGGTGTCATGACAGAGGCACCGCCGAAGGCACCCGCCGCGCCTCCCCGCGAGCTGCGCCGCAGCTCCGAGGGACGTTTCCTGCTGGGCATCTGCGCCGGACTGGGACGGCAGACGGGGATCGACCCCGTGGTGTTCCGCATGGCGTTCGTGGTGCTGCTGTTCGGCTCGGGCATCGGCATGTTCCTCTACATCGCGGCGTTCCTGCTCATGAAGGAGCCGAACGGCCGGCCCGGCTACATCGAGCAGTGGACCCGCCGTGACTTCGACGCCGACACCGTGATGGCGCTGCTGACGGCGGTGCTCGGGTTCGGCCTGGCGATCAACCTGACGACGGTCTGGCTCGACACCGGCACGCTGGTGGTGGGGCTGCTGCTCGCGATCTCGCTCCTCGCGGCGCACTCCAGGGGCGTGGACCTGCTCGGGCTGCTCCGCTCGATGCCGGAACGCCTCAAGCGCCGCCCGACGCCGGGCGCCTACCCGCCGCCGCCGGTCTACCCGCCGGCCCCGCCCGCCGCCCGCCCGTTCCCCACGGGCCCGCCCACGCAGGGCGTTCCCCGTACGTACGCCCAGGGAGCGGCACGCGCGTACACCCGGGAGACGCCCGCGCCGCAACCGGAGCCGGCGCAGGCCGCGGCCCATCAGGAGACGGCGCCCCCCGAGACGGCGGCGGCCCACGCCGACCAAGGTCTCACGGGAGGCACGAGTCCCTCGCCGTCAGGTGAGCCGTTCGCGCCCCGCGGCCCGTACCAGCCGCCGAGCGGACCCTTCGCCCCGCGCGGCCCGCACCAGGCGACGGGCCCGCGCCGGCCCGAGGGCGCCTACGAGCCACGCCCCCCGTACCCGACCGACCAGCCGTACCAGCCGCTGGACCCGCGCAGGCGCGCCGGCTACTCCCCCTACGACCCCGTCCTGTACGGCCGGCCCGTGCGGCGACCCCCCAGGCCGCGGCGGCCCCCGTCGTTCATCGGCCCCATCACCTTGCTGCTGGCCTTCGTCATTGGAGGGATCACCGTGGCCGTCCAAGCCCGCTCGGGCACGGCAGTGAGCCCCGCCCTCGTCGGCGGCGCCGTGCTCGTCACGATCGGCGCCGGCCTGCTGGTCGCCGCCTGGTGGGGCCGCGGCGCCGGGCTGGTCGCCGTGGGCACGGGCGTGGCCGTCCTGCTGGCGTTCGGCCTGATGATGGGCGGCGTGCCGCGCAACGTCGGCGACTTCGTGTGGACGCCTCTCACGGTCGCGGAGACGAGCCACGGGTACGAGGTGGGGCTGGGCGACGGCAGGCTGGACCTGTCGGAGCTGAAGATGACGCCCGGCACGAGCGTGACCCTGAACGCGAGGGTCTCCATCGGCGAGCTCACCGTGATCGTGCCGCCGGAGGCACGCGTGGAGGTGCACGCGAGCAACAAGGTGGGCGACATCCAGATCGACCAGTCGATCAGAGGCGGCATGGACATCCGCTTCGACAAGGTGCTGGAGCCGGACACGACCCCCAAGGACGCGGTGTCCACCATCGTGCTGAACCTGCGGGGCGGCGTCGGGGACATGGAGGTGCGCCGTGCCGCGTGAGCGTGAGCCGGGCGAGGAGATGGAGCCCGCCCGCCGGACCCACCGTACGGACTGGATGGCGCTGCTCAGCGGCATGCTGTTCGTGGCGCTCGGCGTGCTGGTGCTGACGGGCTCGCTGAAGGATCCGCTGGCGCTGGTGGGGCTGGTCGTGGTGGGGCTGGGCTTCTCGGGCCTGGTCGCGGTGGTCGCCCGAGTGGTGCGGGGCCGCTGAGCGATCGCCCGGGGCGTACGGGTGGTGCGGGGTACAGAACCCTTGACCGGGAAAAACCCCGGCGTAATTTGGCAACTATCCAGTTATTCCCCCCTGCTTCGAGGGAGGACGTATGCCCCGCATCACCATCACCGTCGATGGGGTCAGATACGAGGAGGACGTGGAGCCACGGCTCCTCCTCGTCCACCTCCTGCGAGAGCGGCTGGGTAAGACCGGCACCCCCATCGGCTGTGACACCAGCAACTGCGGCGCCTGCACCGTGACGCTGGACGGCAGGAGCGTGAAGAGCTGCTCCGTGCTCGCCGTCCAGGCCGACGGCTGCGACGTCGTCACGATCGAGGGACTCGGCTCGGCCGGGTCCATGCACCCGATGCAGCGGGCCTTCCACGAGGAGCACGCGCTGCAGTGCGGCTACTGCACGCCGGGCATGGTCATGGCCGCGATCGACCTCCTCAGGGACGATCCCGACCCCTCGGAGGAGACCATCAGGCACGGCCTGGAGGGCAACCTGTGCCGGTGCACCGGCTACTGCACCATCGTGCGCGCGGTGCGGCGGGGCGCCCAGGAGATGGGGCAGGCGGTGAGGACGCCATGACGGAGCTGGACCCCGGCCTGGTCGGCGAGCAGATCGCGGAGAGCGGGCAGATCTCGGAGCCGGTCGGCGGCAGGGAGGTCGGCCGGGCCCGGCGGCGCAAGGAGGACGCCCGGCTGCTCACCGGGCACACCCGGTGGACCGACAACCTCCAGCAGCCGGGGATGGTGCAGGTCATGTTCCTGCGCAGCCCGATGGCGCACGCCAGGATCACCCGGGTGGACGTGTCGGGCGCGCGCGGGCTCCCCGGGGTGCTGGCCGCCTTCAGCGGCCAGGACTTCGCGGCCGAGCAGGGCAGCCTGCCGTGCGCGTGGCCGGTGAGCGAGGACATCGTGATCCCCGACCACCCGCCGATGGCGGTGTCGGAGGTGAGGTACGCCGGCGAGGCCGTCGCCTGCGTGGTGGCCGTCGACCGCTACCGGGCGGCGGACGCGCTGGAGGCGATCGAGATCGACTACGAGCCGCTGCCTGCCGTCATGGACATGCGCGACGCGCTAACCCCGGACAGCCCGAAGGTGCACGAGGGCGGCAACAAGGCGTTCAGCGCCAGGATCACCTCGGGTGACGTGGAGGCGGCGTTCCGGGACGCCCCGGTGCTCATCGACCGGACGTACGTCCAGCAGCGGCTGATCCCGAGCGCGATGGAGCCCCGCGCGGTGCTCGCGAGCACCGACGGCGACACGTTCACGCTCTGGTCGTCCACGCAGATCCCGCACGTGCTGCGGGTCATGCTGGCGGTCACGACCGGCATCCCCGAGCACCGGCTGCGGGTCATCGCGCCGGACGTGGGCGGCGGTTTTGGCTCGAAGCTCCAGGTCACCGCCGAGGAGGTGCTGTGCCTGCTGCTGACCCGCCGGCTCGGCCGGCCGGTCAAGTGGAGCGAGTCGCGCTCCGAGGGCAACCTGACCGTCCACCACGGCCGTGACCAGATCCAGCACATCCGGCTGGCGGCCGAGGCCGACGGTCGCATCAGGGGGCTCCGGGTGGAGCTGCTGGCCGACATGGGCGCCTACCTCATGCTGGTCACCCCGGGGGTGCCGATGCTGGGCGCGTCGATGTTCAACGGGATCTACAAGATGGACGCCTACGAGTTCACCTGCACGGGCGTCTTCACCACGAAGATGCCGACCGACGCCTACCGGGGCGCGGGCCGTCCGGAGGCCACGTACGCCATCGAGCGCGTCATGGACGAGCTGGCCGCCGAGCTGGGCATCGACCCTCTGGAGGCGCGGCGGCGCAACTGGATCAGGCATGACGAGTTCCCGTACACCACGGTCTCCGGGCTGACCTACGACTCGGGCAACTACGAGGCGGCCACGGAGCGGGCGATGGCGCTGTTCGGCTACGACAAGCTGCGGGCCGAGCAGGCGGACCGGCGCGACCGGGGCGACTCGGTGCAGCTCGGCATCGGCGTCAGCACCTACACCGAGATGTGCGGCCTGGCGCCGTCGCGCATGCTCGGCATGGCCAACTACGGCGCCGGCGGCTGGGAGCACGGCTCGGTGCGCATGCTGCCCACCGGCAAGGTGGAGGTCGTCACCGGCACCTCGCCGCACGGGCAGGGGCACGTGACGTCGTGGAGCCAGATCGTGGCCGACGCGCTCGGCGTGCCGTTCGAGGACATCACGGTGCTGCACGGCGACACGGCCGTCGCGCACAAGGGCATGGACACCTACGGCTCGCGCTCGCTGGTCGTCGGCGGCATGGCGGTGCTCCGGGCGTGCGAGAAGGTGAAGGACAAGGCCCGCCGGCTGGCCGCGCATCTGCTGGAGTGCTCGCCGGACGACCTGGAGTTCGAGGCCGGGGCGTTCAGGGTGCGGGGCACCGGGGCGAGCCGAACCATCCAGGAGCTGGCGTTCGCCGCGTTCACGGCGCACGACCTGCCCGAGGGTGTGGAGGCGCGGCTCGACTCCGACGCGACGTTCGACCCGGACAACTACTCCTTCCCGCACGGCACCCACCTGTGCGCGGTCGAGGTGGACACCGAGACCGGCATGGTGAAGATCCGGTCATACGTGGCGGTGGACGACGTCGGCAAGGTCGTCAACCCGCTGATCGTCGAGGGCCAGATCCACGGCGGCATCGCGCAGGGCGTCGCGCAGGCGCTGTTCGAGGAGGCGGTGTACGACGCGGAGGGCAACTTGCTGACCACGACCATGGCCGACTATCTGCTGCCGTCGGCCGCCGACCTGCCGTCCTTCACGACGGACCGCACCGAGACGCCCGCCACGGGCAACCCGCTCGGCGTCAAGGGCGTGGGCGAGGCCGGCACCATCGCCTCCACGCCGGCCGTGGTCAACGCGGTCGTGGACGCGCTGCGCCCGCGCGGGATCGACGACGTACGGATGCCCTGCACGCCGGAGCGCGTCTGGCGGGCGGTGCGGGGGTCCCGGGAAGGAGCACGGTCATGATCCCTGCGCAGTTCGACTACGTGCGCGCCGGCTCGCTGGAGGAGGCGTGCCGGGCGCTCGCCGCCGACGAGGACGCCAAGGTGCTGGCGGGCGGGCAGTCGCTGCTGCCGCTGCTGCGGTTGCGGCTGTCGTACCCGACGACGCTGGTCGACGTCGGCCGGCTGCCCGAGCTGTCGGGCGTCGAGGACCGCGGCGACCACGTCCACATCGGCGCGATGACCACGCACGACGAGGTGATGCGCTCGCCCGTGGTGGGCGCGGCCTGCCCGCTGGTGGCGATGGCCACCGCGACGGTGGCCGACCCCGCCGTGCGGCACCGCGGCACCTTCGGCGGCTCGCTGGCGCACTGCGACCCGGCCGGTGACCTGCCGGCCGTGGTGCTGGCGCTGGACGGGGTGTTCGTGGCCCGGTCGGAGCGGGGCGAGCGGGACATCCCGGCCGCGGAGTTCTTCGTGGACTACCTGGAGTCGTCGCTGCGTCCGGGCGAGATCCTGGCCGGGGTGCGGATCCCCAAGCTCGGCGAGGGCTGGGGCTACCACTACGAGAAGTTCCACCGGACGGCGCAGGCGTGGGCGATCGTCGGCGTGGCCGCGGCCGTCAAGCGCTCCGACGGGGCGATCCAGGAGGCCCGGATCGGCCTGACGAACATGGGCTCGACGCCGGTCCGGGCGCACGCGGCCGAGGCGGCGCTGCGGGGCGTGGAGCTCGGCGACCGGGTACGGGCGGCGTGCGAGGCGGCGGCGGAGGGCACCTCGCCTCCGGCCGACCTGCACGCGCAGCCGGACTACCGCAGGCACCTGGCCAAGGTGCTGACCTACCGCGCGGTCGGCAAGGCCGCCGGGGCGCCCTGACGCGGGCGGGCGTCCCTTCCGGGGCGCCCGTCTCGGACGTAGTGTCGATGGTGAGGAGCGATCCGATGGCGATGCGGTTCGAGCACGAGTTCACCGTCCCGGTCCCGGTCGAGCAGGCGTGGGCGGTGCTGCTCGACGTCGAGCGGGTGGCGCCGTGCCTTCCCGGGGCGTCGCTCGACGCGGTCGAGGGTGACGAGTTCACCGGCGGGATGAAGGTCAAGGTGGGGCCCATCACCGTGACCTACCGCGGCTCGGCCCGGTTCGAGGACGTGGACAAGGACTCCCACACGCTCACGATGCAGGCGTCGGGCAAGGAAGCGCGCGGGCCCGGCACGGCCTCGGCCACGGTGCGGGCCCGGCTGACCCCGGCCGCGGCCGGCACGACGGCCGTGGCGGTGGAGACGTCGTTCCACGTGACCGGGCGGCCCGCGCAGTTCGGGCGCGGGGTCATGACGGAGGTGGGCGGGCGGCTGATCGACCGGTTCGCGGGCAACCTGGCCGACCTGCTGGCCGAGCCCTCCCACGAGCCGCCCGCCGCACCGGCCGCGCAGGCGCCGGCCCCGCAGGCGCCGGCCGAGGAGGCGGTGGCCGAGGAGGCGGTGGCCGAGGAGGCGGTGGCCGAGGAGGCGGTGGCCGAGGAGGCGGTGGGCAAGCAGACTGTGGCCGAGGAGACGGTGGGCGAGAAGCGGCCGGCCGAGGAGGCCCTGGACCTGCTGGAGCTCGCCGGCACCCCGCTGCTGAAGCGGCTCGCGCCCGTCGCGGGCGTCCTGCTGGCGCTGGTGTTCGCGGCCTGGCTGATCAGGCGGCTAATGCGATAAATACCGCAAAATCACCCTAAAACGGGACACGGTGCACTGAAGTTCGGGAATCCCCTCCCCACGTGACGCACTCACGGGGGGAGCCGGCATGCCGGACTGCACGGTCGTCGTGATCACCTACAACGACGCGGCCCGCCTGCCCAGGGCCGTGCGATCGGTCCTCGGCCAGACGCTGCGCGACCTCGAAGTGATCGTCGTGGACGACGCGAGCACGGACGCCACCCCCGACGTGGCCGCGGACCTCGTACGGGCCGACTCCCGGGTGCGCCACCTGCGCCGGGGGCTGAACAGCGGCGGCTGCGGCGCGCCCCGCAACGACGGGCTCGACGCCGCGGCCTCGCCGTACGTCATGTTCCTCGACAGCGACGACGAGCTGCCCCGGCACGCCTGCAAGAGCCTGCTCACCGAGATCGAGCGCACCGGCGCGGACTTCGTCTCCGGCCAGATCTCCCGCCTGTACGAGTGGAACGGCCGGTCGGAGCGCTACTACCCCGAGCTGTTCGCCCGGCGGAGGATCGTGGAGGGCATCCGCGAGGAGCCCCGGCTCTTCCTCGACTCGTTCACCACCAACAAGCTCTACCGGATGTCGTTCCTGGGCGAGCACCGGCTGCGCTTCCCCGAGGACATCCACTACGAGGACCACGTCTTCGCCACCGAGGCGTACGCCGTCTCCCGCCGCTTCGCCGTCGTCCCGTGGCCCGTCTACCTGTGGCACCGGGCGCGCGACGGGTCCTCCATCTCGCTCCGCATCGAGGCGATGGAGAACGTGCGCCACCGGCTCGTCGCCGCCTGGCGCAGCGACGACGTGCTGCGCCGATACGGCCTGGACGACCTGGTGCCGGACCGGCAGGAGCGGTTCCTGCGCCAGGACCTGCGCGTCTACCTCAACCCGCTGCCCCGGCGCGACCGGGTGTGGGCCAAGGAGTTCGCCGCGCTCGTCCGGCCGTACCTGGAGCGGATCCCGGCCGAGGTGGTCGACCGGCTCGACCCCATGATGCGGGTGTGCTGCCAGCTGATCCTGACGGACCGGATCGACGACCTGCTGGTGGCCGCCGCCTCGCTGACCGGCGACCACGCCCCGCCGCGCGCCGCGGTCCGGGCCGGCGGGCGCACGTACTGGGGCACCACGGTCTCCCCCGGCATGGACATCACCTCGCTGCGGCTGGCCGAGCTGCCCTTCAGCGCCAGCCGGCTGCGGCACGAGGTGACGGAGCTGTCCGCCGACGGCGAGCGGGTCCGCATGACCGTGCGCACGTACGACCCGTTCGGCGCGCTGCCGCCGGAGTGGCGGGCGCGCCTGCGGCTCGGCGGCGAGAGCGTCCCCATCCGGCCGCTGCCGTCCGGCGAGGGCGGCTACACCACCGAGGTGGCCTTCACGGTGCGGCGGGGCTGCGAGCCGAGGATCGCCTTCACCAGCGTCGCGACCGGCCACACCACCTCCGACCGGCTCATGCTCCACCCCGGCGCGGAGCCCGTCGAGCTGCCCCGGGTACGGCTCGAACCGTCCGGCCATGCGGCGTACCTGCGGGTCCGCGAGCGTCCGAGCCTTCGCTCGCTGCCGCGCCGGCTCGCCCGCAAAATGATCAGGATCGCCGGCCGGCCGCGCCACAAGCTGCTCGCGTACCGTGTGCTGATCAGCGTCCTGCGCCCGCGCCGGGACCTCGCGCTGTTCGAGTCGGACGTCGGAAAGGGCTGCACCGGCAGCCCGCGCGCCATCCACGACGAGATGAGGCGGCGCGGCCTGCCCGTCGAGACCGTGTGGTCGGTGGCCCGGGGCCGTGGCGACGTACCCGCCGGGGCCCGCTCGGTGCGCCGCGGGAGCTGGCGCTACGTCTGGACGCTGGCCCGCGCCGGGATCTGGGTGGACAGCCACGGCTTCCCCCTCGACTACCCGAAGCCGCGCGGCACCCGTTACCTGCAGACCTGGCACGGCCAGGGCATCAAGTCCATCGGCTTCGACGCGCCCGACCTGCGCGCCGACTTCGACCGGCCGCGCGAGGTGTGGCGCGCCGCCGTCGCCCGCTGGGACGCGCTCGTCTCGCCCAGCGAGGAGTTCTCGCGGCTGTTCGCCGGCGCCAACGGCTACACCGGCCCCATCCTCAGGTACGGCACGCCGCGCTGCGACGCGCTGGTCCACGGGGTGTCCGGGACCGACGTCCGCGCCCGGCTGGAGATCCCGCCGGATCGCAGGATCCTGCTGTACGCGCCCACCTACCGCGACAGCGCCAAGGGCGGAGGCGCGTCGGTCCGGGCCGACCTGGAGCTGATGGCCGAGGAGCTGGCCGGCGAGTGGGTCGTGGTGCTGCGCACGCACCCGGTCGAGCGGTACACGGTGCCCGGGCACCTGCGGCACTTCGTCCGGCCGGCCGGGAGGTACCCCGAGGTCAACGACCTGATGCTGGCCTCCGACGCGCTGCTGACGGACTACTCGTCGGTGATGTGCGACTACGCGATCACCGGCAGGCCGATGCTGTTCCTCATCGACGACTGGGACGACTACCGGCTGCGTGAGCGCGGCGTCTACCACGACCTGCCGGCGATCGCCCCGGGCCCGTGCGTGCGGACGACCGGGGAGCTCATCGACCGGCTGCGCGACCTGCCCGCCGTCCACGCCTCCTACGCGCACCGGTACGCGGCCTTCCGCGCCCTGTGGTGCGCCGAGGAGCGCGGCGACGCCTCGGCGCGGGTGGTGACGGCCTTCTTCGGCGACTCCCCCATGGAAGGGAAGCACGTGAAAGGGAAGAGGACCGCGTGAACGTCGTCTTCGCGTGCCTGGACGCCGACACGCTGGGCGGGATCCAGCGGGTCACGCACACCCTCGCGCAGGGCCTGGCCGAGCGCGGCCACGCGGTCCGGGTGGTCGGTCTGCACCGCTCCGCCGCGCCGTTCCGGTACGTGGCCGAGCCGCGCTACCGGCGGCACGTGATCGGCCGAGCCCCGGCCGGCCGGGCGGGCAGCGTCGGCCAGCTGCGAGGGAGACAGGGTGCGATATGCCCGGGGGTTCAGCTCGATGCCGCGTAACTGACCGTG
>NZ_JBEXDT010000037.1:0-70393 GCF_040605905.1 Nonomuraea sp. NPDC005501
GCTCGGCCAGCACGGCGCTCAGGTACGCGTGCGGCGGCACCCCGGCGGGCGCCGCGGGCGACACGTACGCCGCCACCTGCGTCGCGATGCGCACCCCCATCTCGTGCCGTACGGCGGGCGAGAGGTCGTGCCAGCGCAGGAGGTACTGCCGGGCGGCCGTGGCCGCCTCCTCGGGCAGCTGCGACAGCTCCAGCCGCGCGGCCCAGGACGCCAGCGGCGGCGGCATGACGATGAGGTGCCCCTGGTCGCGCGGCCCCCGCTCGGCGATCACGATCGTGCCCGCGAAGACGTCGCCCAGCCGCTTGCCCCGCTGCGAGATCAGCGAGGAGATCAGCGCCGGCGCCCCGGTGAACGCCCAGATCTCCACCATCCCCGCCAGCCCGCGGAACAGCGCCTGGCGGAACCGCTCGGGCCCGCCGTCGTCGCCCACCACCCGCAGGCCCATGGCCAGCTTGCCGAGGCTGCGCCCCCGCGTGACCGACTCGAAGATCACCGGATAGCCGACCATCACCAGCACCATGAACACGATCATGACGGCGGCGATCATCGCCGGATCGCTGACCAGCGCGAACGCCTGCACCGCGACGAGAGCGGCGACGAGCAGCGTCACCTGCACGACCATGTCGATGACGAGCGCCACCGCACGGGTCGGAAGCTGCGCCACCCGTACCTCGACGACGACGGCGTCCCCGGTCACGACCTCAGACATATGTGGAGCCTAACGGCAATGGCCCGCTGATCGACCGGCCACAATGGTCGGGTGGACATCGACGCGTTCGTCACGGCGCACCGCCCCGCCTGGGACCGGCTCGAGCACCTCGCCAAGCACCGCTCGTCCCTGACCGGTGCCGAGGTGGACGAGCTGGTCGACCTCTACCAGCGGGTGTCCACCCACCTGTCGATCGTCCGCTCGTCCTCGGCGGACGCGATGCTGGCGGGCCGCCTGTCGGCGCTGGTCGCCCGTGCCCGCTCGGCGGTCACCGGGGCGCACGCCCCGGCGTGGCGGGAGCTGGTGAGGTTCTTCACGGTGTCGTTCCCCGTGGTGGCCTACCGGGCGCGGTGGTGGTGGCTGGCCACCGCCGTGGCGTTCATGGCCGTGGCGTGGGTGATGGGCGCGTGGGTGGCCGGCGACCCGCAGGTGCAGACGGCGATCGCGTCCCCGGACGAGATCCGGCGGCTCGTCGAGCACGACTTCGCCGACTACTACTCCGAGAACCCGGCCGCGTCGTTCGCCGGCCGGGTGTGGATCAACAACGCGTGGGTGTCGGCGCAGGTCATCGTCTACGCCATCTTCCTCGGGCTGCCCATCCCGTACGTGCTGTGGACCAACGCGGCCAACGTCGCCGTCTCCGGCGGCCTCATGGCCTCGCGCGGCAAGCTGGACGTGTTCTTCGGGCTGATCATGCCGCACGGGCTGCTGGAGCTGACCGCGGTGTTCCTCGCGGCGGCCGTCGGCATGCGACTGGGCTGGACGGTCGTCGACCCGGGGCCGCGCAGGCGCGCCGAGGCGCTGGCCGAGCAGGGGCGCGCGGTCATGGCCGTGGCGCTCGGGCTGGTCGTGGTGCTGTTCGTGTCGGGGCTGATCGAGGCGTTCGTCACCCCGTCGGGGCTGCCGACGTGGGGGCGGATCGCCATCGGGGTGCTCGCGGAGGTCCTGTTCCTGGCGTACGTGCTGGTGTTCGGGCGGCGGGCCGCCCGCCGCGACGAGACGGGCGACATCGAGCACGCCCCCGACGTCGCCCCCAGCGCCTGACGGGGGGTACGACGGGCCGGCACGCGGAACCGGCGGCTACAGCCGGCCGGCTGCCTTGAGCGCGAGGTAGGCGTCCGCCAGCGCGGGCGCGATGTCGTCCGGCGGCGCGTCCACCACCTCGACCCCGTGCCGGCGCAGCCGCGCGGTGATGCGCCGCCGGTCCAGCCGGGTGCGCTCGGCCGCCGCGGCGTCGTACACCTCCTCGGCCGTGCCCTTGCTCGCCGCCATGGCCGCCACCCGGGGGTCGGAGACGGCCGCGACGAGCACCAGGTGGCGCGAGGAGAGCTGCGGCAGCACCGGCATCAGCCCTTCGTCCAGCGCGGCCGCGTTGAGGTCGGTCAGCAGCACGACCAGGCAGCGCCGCTTGGCCCGCGCCAGGATCGCGGCCACCATGCCCTGCGAGTCGGCCTCGACCAGCTCGGCCTCGATCGGCGCCATCGCGTTGACCAGCGACGACAGCAGCTCGGTGCGGGAGGAGCCGGACACCCAGGCGCGCACGGCCCGGTCGTGGGCGAGGAAGTCGACCCGGTCGCCGGCGCGGGCGGCCAGCGCGGCGAGGAGCAGCGCCGCGTCCATCGACCAGTCGAGCCGCGGCCAGCCCGGCACCGGACGCGTGCCGGACCGGACCAGCGGCCCGCCGCCGTTCGCGGCGGCCCCGGCCAGCGGTATCGGCGCCTCGCCCACCCGGCCGGCCGAGGTGCGGCCGGTGTCGAGGACGATCAGCACCCGCCGGTCCCGCTCGGGGCGCCAGGTGCGTACCACGACGTCGTGGCGGCGCGCGGTGGCCCGCCAGTCGATCGAGCGCACGTCGTCGCCCACCACGTACTCGCGCAGCGAGTCGAACTCCGTGCCCTGCCCGCGCACCAGCGCCGGGTGCCGGCCCTCCAGCTCGCGCAGCCGGGCCAGCCGCGCCGGCAGGTGCTTGCGCGACAGGAACGGCGGCAGCACCCGCACCGCCCACGGCGAGCGGTGCCGTCCCTGGCGCGCGGCCAGTCCGAGGGGGCCGACGGAGCGCACGGTCACCGCCACGGACGCGCGGTCGCCCCGCCTGGTGGGGGTGAGTGTCACGGTGAGCCGGCGGCGCTCGCCGGGCGGCACGTCCAGCTTCATCACGCGGGGGGACGCCCCCGCCGAGGGCGGCCAGGCGTCGCGCAGCACGCCGCGGACCCGCCGCGAGCCCGGGTTCTCCACGACCAGCTCGACCGTGGCCCGCTGCCCGAGCCGCACCAGCGTCTCACCGGAGCGGTGGAGGCGCAGGGGGCGCACGGAGCCGGCCAGCGCCAGGTCCACGAGGATCGCCGCGGCCAGCACGAGGCAGACCCCGGCCAGCGCCGCCCCCGGCCGCGGCGCCACCAGCACCACCACGACGCCGAGCGCGGCGACCAGCGCGGCGCGTCCCGTCAGAGCCATCAGCGCGGGACCGGGACCGAGGCCAGGATGCCGTCGAGCAGCCCGTCGGCGGTCGCCCCCTCCAGCTCGGCCTCGGGCCGCAGCTGCACCCGGTGCCGCAGCGCCGGCCGGGCCAGCGCCTTGACGTCGTCCGGCGTGACGTACGCGCGGCCCGACAGCCACGCCCAGGCGCGCGAGGCGGCCAGCAGCGCGGTCGCGCCGCGCGGCGAGACGCCGAGCTGGAGCGACGGGGAGTTACGGGTGGCGCGGGACACGTCCACGATGTAGCCGAGCACCTCGGGGGCGACGTGCACACCCGCCACCGCCTGGCGCCCGGCGGCCAGGTCGGCGGCCGTCGCCACGGGGCGCACGTGCGACAGGTCGCGCGGGTCGAAGCCGTGCGCGTGCCGCTCCAGCACCGCGATCTCCTGCTCGCGCGGCGGCAGCGGCACGGTCAGCTTGACCAGGAACCGGTCGAGCTGGGCCTCGGGGAGCTGGTAGGTGCCCTCGTACTCGACGGGGTTCTGGGTGGCGCACACCACGAACGGGTCGGGCAGCGGGCGGGCGTCGCCCTCGACGCTGACCTGCCGCTCCTCCATGGCCTCCAGCAGCGCCGCCTGGGTCTTCGGCGGGGTGCGGTTGATCTCGTCGGCGAGCAGCAGGTTGGTGAACACCGGCCCCTCGCGGAACTCGAACTCCGCCGTCCTCGCGTCGTACACCAGCGACCCGGTCACGTCGCCCGGCATCAGGTCGGGCGTGAACTGCACCCGCTTGAACTCCAGGTCCAGGGCCGCGGCCAGCGTGCGGACCATGAGCGTCTTGGCGACGCCCGGCACGCCTTCGAGCAGCACGTGCCCCCGGCACAGCAGCGCGATCACCAGCCCGGTCACCACCGCGTCCTGGCCGACCACGGCCTTGGACACCTCCGCCCGCAGCGCCGCCAGCGCCTCGCGGGCCGCCTCACCGCGGTCCGCCACGCGGGTGGTCTCCTCAGTGTTCACCGACCGTCCTTTCGATGGAGTCCAGGTACTGGGCCAGGGCGACGAGCCCGGCGTCGTCGGCGGGCTCCGGCCCGTACAGCGCCGCCCCGACCTGCCGCGGATCGTGCCCGGTCCGTACGGCGACGGCCGCGACGACCTCGTGCCGGCCCGCCTCGGCCGTCAGCCCGAGCCGGGGCACGAGCCGGTCGATCGCGCCGGCCCGCAGCACGTCGGCCGCCCGGCCCCGGGCGCGCCTGGCCCGGTAGAGCCGTCCGCGCCCCTCGACCGTCTCGGCGGCCCGCACGACGACCGGCAGCCGCTCGGTCACCACCGGGCCGAGCCGCCTGCCCCGCCACAACGCGGTGACCAGCACGGCCACCACCGCCATGCCCACGGCCCACGGGACGCCGGGCGGCATCAGGTCGTAGACCGACTCGCCGGCGGGGCCGGCCAGTGTCTCGTCCGGCGGCGGCTCGACCAGCCAGGTCACGGCCTTGGCCGAGCCCAGCAGGTTGAGCGCGAGCGCCGCGTTGCCGTCCTCGGCCAGGCGCCGGTTGGTCATGAACTCGCCGCCGCCGACGACCGTGGTCGTGCCGCCCGCGTTGGGCAGGCTGACGAGCGTCCAGCCCGCGTCGCCGGCGACCGGGTAGCAGCCGGTGGCGCCGCGCGGGGCGGTGAAGGCCGAGCCGCCCATGAAGGCGCTGCCCGCGGCCGTCGCGGCGGGCAGCGGGCACTCCGGTTCCCGCGAGCGTTCGCGCGGGGCCTCCGAGGCGACGCGGACGCCGGGGGCGAGCAGGTCGACGCGGTAGACGTCGCCGACCACGACGCGATCGCCGCGGATCGCCGCCAGCGCGGCCGGGTCGAGGACGAGGCTCGTGCTGGTGACCAGCAGCAGCCGGTCGCCCTGCTGCGCCAGCTCCCGGGCCCGCGTCACCGAGTCCACCCGGTCCACGGTCACGCCGCGGTCGCGCAGCAGCTCGGCCAGCGCCTTGGAGCCGTCGAGGGAGGTGTCGTCGGGGTCGAGCCGGCGCGACGGTTCTCCGCCGCCGCCGATGACCACGCCCAGGACCGCCGCCGCCACGATGATCAGGCCGAGCAGCGCCGCCCACCGGCTCGCGCGCCAGGCGGAGCGGACGGTCGGCGAGGTGGGCGACGACTCCCCGGCCTGGCCGGGCCCCATGCCGGAACCGGTCGCGAGGCTCATGCCGGGCCCTCCGCCCGCCGGCCGAGCGGTGCCCGGAGGTCGAGGCGGGCGCTCATGCCGGTGCTCCCAGCGCGGCGGGCCTGGCCTGGCGGAGGCGCTCGTCGAGGTCGCGCATGGTCGCGTAGGCCTCGGGGGTGCCGCTCACGCCGCCGTACGTCACGTCGTCGAACGAGCGCGCGGCGGCGGCCAGGTCGGCGGCGAAGCCCGGCAGCGCCCGGCCCGCCTCCTCCGCCAGCTCGTCGGCCGTGCGGCCGGGCTGCCCGTCGACCAGCGCGCGCGCCTCCAGGTCGCGGGCGATCGCACGCAGCCGCTCCCGGATCGCCTCGCCGTGGCGCCCCTCGGCGGCGGCGCGCTCGGCCGCCTGCCGGTGCTCCGCGGCGGTCATCACCCGCTCGCCGAACACGCCCGGCAGGGCCCGCGCGTTCTCGCGCGCGGCGCGCCGCAGCCGCCAGGCGCCCAGCGCGACCAGCCCGACGAGGACCAGCGTGATGAGGACGGCCGCGATGACGCCCCCGGTGGTGCCACCGCCGGTCACCGCGTCCATGAGGTCCTCCACGAACTGGAGGAAGCGGCGATAGGCCAGGTCGATCAGCGACTCGTGGGCGTACGCGGGCCCGGAGAGCTCCTCGGCGGCCCGGCGGGCGGCCTCGTCCCTGCCGATCGGGCTCGCGGAAAGGATCACGGACGGGATCACGGACGCGAGGCTCACGGCCGCGGCGTGCCGGTGGGCCGCCAGAGGTCGTCCGCCGACGCGTGCACCCAGCCCTGCCGCTGCTGCTCGACGGCCGCGGTCTGCAGGACGAGGTCGAACGCCTCGCTGCGCATGCGGCGGTCGGCGTAGAGCAGGCCCGCGACGCCGGCCTCGATCGGATAGCTGATCATCGCGCCCAGCGTGCCGCCGACGGCGATGAGCACCGCCGCCACGATCGCCGAGCCCGCGCCGCTGCCGAGGACGCCCAGCACCGTGCCGACCATGGTGAACGGCACCTGCAGGATGCTCGCGACCACGCCCACGATCAGCGAGGTGAGCAGCAGGATGCCGAACACGCGCCAGAAGTCGCCGCGGACGAGCTCCCAGGAGCGCCGCAGGGCGGCGACCGGGCCCAGGCCCTCCAGGACGACGGCCGGGGACGCCAGCCCGAAGACGGTGCGGAAGTACAACGCGTACGCCAGGTACAGGAGGGCCATCAGCAGCACGACGCCGACCAGGCCGCCCTCGGACAGGGACCCGGTGCCGGCCAGCGCCCAGAGGATCAGGGCGAAGACGAGGAGGGGGACGACCATGACGACCGCCAGCAGGCCCACCATGCCGAAGAGCGCGGGCAGCCGCCCCCGGGTCAGCCGCCACGCCTCGCCCGCGGTGATGGAGCCGCCGAAGACGGCCCGGCCGAGGATGCGCGTCAGCACGCCGGTCAGGATGGTCACGGCCACGAAGCTGATGGCCAGCGAGGCGAGCGTGCCGCCGTACTGGGCGAGGAAGTCGTCGTACAGGCCGGTCGTGCCGACGGCCGTCGGGTCGGTGAACGAGTCGCGGATGGCCGTGCGCATCGAGCCGAGCAGGAACGCCTGGCCCACGGCGACCGGCACGGAGGCCAGCAGCGCGGCGACGGCGGACAGCCCGAGAACCGCCTTGGGGTTGGAGCGGACCAGCTTGATGGCGCCGTCGAGGATGTCGCCGAGCCGCAGCGGGCGCAGCGGGATGATGCCGGGCCGCGGGGCAGCCGGCGGCGCGTAGCCGTAGCCCTGGGGCCCGTATCCCTGCGGCCCGTAGCCCTGGGGCCCGTACCCGTGGGGCCGGCCGCCCGGCGGCTGCTGGGGATGGGTCGTGTACGGAGAGTGAGCGGCCTGCTGGTGGGGAGTCTCCGGGCCGTCGCCGTGCGGAGCTCCCGGGGCGGAGCCGGGGGCGGTCCACGGCGAAGGCTGCGGAGCGCCGTAGGGTGGGGGCTGCTCGGCCGCCCAGCCTGGTGGCGTCTCGGGTGAGGGGCCGTGACCGTCAGACATATCCCAATCCTGGCACGCTGGGGGACGCCGTGGTGTCGGGGAGGGCTTTCGGTGCGTACTTGCCCGCATTCGCGGGTGATTCAAGCGGGGTGATCTCGCCGGGGGATGGCAGAAAGGCGGTCGGTTACCGCAGACTGAGACGGCGATCGTGGTGCGAGTCTAAAATTCGTCATTTGAAGGTCTCGTGTCCCACACATGAGCCGACCAAGGGTAACCTTCAGCGATCGTGCTGGTATGTCCCAGAATGCGTAGAACGAATGAGGGGCCATGAAAGGTCGCGTGCTGGTCGTCGACGACGATGCCGCTCTCGCCGAGATGCTGGGCATCGTGTTGCGCGGGGAAGGCTTCGAACCATCCTTTGTCTCCGACGGCGACAAGGCGCTTGACGCGTTCCGGGACACGCGCCCGGATCTCGTGCTGCTCGACCTGATGCTGCCGGGGGCCGACGGCATCGACGTGGCGCGCAGGATCAGGGCCGAGTCAGGGGTCCCGATCGTCATGCTCACGGCCAAGAGCGACACGATCGACATCGTTCTGGGGCTGGAGTCCGGCGCCGACGACTACATCGTCAAGCCGTTCAAGCCGAAGGAGCTGGTGGCGCGTGTGCGGGCGCGGCTGCGCCGCACCGACGAGCCGACGCCGGAGATCCTGCAGATCGGCGACATCACGATCGACGTCGCGGGCCACTCCGTCAAGCGGGGCGAGGAGACCATCAACCTCACGCCGCTCGAGTTCGACCTGCTCGTCGCCCTCGCCCGCAAGCCGCGGCAGGTGTTCACCCGCGAGGTGCTGCTGGAGCAGGTCTGGGGCTACCGGCACGCCGCCGACACGCGCCTGGTCAACGTGCACGTGCAGCGTCTCAGGGCCAAGATCGAGAAGGACCCTGAGCACCCCGAGATCGTGGTCACCGTCCGCGGCGTGGGGTACAAGGCCGGACCCGCCTAGCGCGGTCCCTTCCCCCACGCCATGCCCCCGACGAGGAACGGTCTCCGTCGACGGACGCTCCGCCAGATCCTGGGCGGGGTCCGCCGGCGGGCGCGGCGTGCGGTGGGGGCGGTCCGCCGGGCCTGGCGGCGCTCGCTCCAGCTCCAGGTCGTCACCAGCACGCTGGTCATCTCCGTGACGGTCGTGGTCGTGCTCGGCGTGTTCCTCTCCGACCAGATCAACAAGTCGGTCATCGCGAGCAGCCAGGCGTCCGCCGCCAGCGAGGCGTTCGCCGACCGCGTCCAGATCGCCGCCGCGCTCAGCCAGGAGCCCGACGACCAGGCCAAACCCTCCGAGACGGGCAAGAGCGCGCCCGCCGACCCGCTCGACGCCGTGATGAACACCATCACCGGCTCAGGCGAGAACGGCTCCAAGAAGCGCTACGAGGTGCTCGTCCTCAACACCACCACCCCCGGCGCCTCGCGCGCCTCCGGCAAGGTGTCGCCGCGGGACGTGCCGGTCGCGCTCCGGCAGGGCCTCGAACGCCAGGCCCAGAAGATGCGCTACGACAAGCCGCTGCGGCACCAGGCGCTCATCCGCTTCAGCGGCGACAGCCAGCCCCGGCTGACGCTGGTCATCGGCGGCCTCGTCCCGCCCGAGGCCCAGCCGGCCTACGAGGTCTACCACTTCTTCCCGCTCAACGACGAAGAGCAGATGCTCTCCAACGTCCGGCTCGCCATCGTCGTGGTGGGCTTCGGGCTGGTGCTGCTGCTCGCCGCGATCGCCTACCTCGTGGCACGCCAGGTCGTCACTCCCGTCCGGCTGGCGCGCCAGGCCGCCGAGCGGCTGGCCGCCGGCAAGCTCGACGAGCGGCTCAAGGTACGCGGCGAGGACGACCTGGCCCGCCTGGCGACCTCGTTCAACGAGATGGCGGGCAACCTCGCGCTCAAGATCCACCAGTTGGAGGAGCTCTCCCAGGTGCAGCGCCAGTTCGTCTCGGACGTCTCCCACGAGCTGCGCACGCCGCTGACCACCGTGCGGATGGCCGCCGACCTGCTCTACGACGCCCGCGAGGACTTCGAGCCGATGGCCGCCCGCTCGGCCGAGCTCATGCAGGCCCAGCTCGAACGCTTCGAGTCGATGCTGGCCGACCTGCTGGAGATCAGCCGCTACGACGCCGGCGCCGCCACCCTCGACCTCGACTCCGTCGACGTGCGCGACGTCGTGCTGCGCGCCATCGCCGACTCCGAGGCGCTGGCCGAGCGCCACGCCACCCGCTTCGAGCTCCGGCTGCCCAACGAGCCGTGCATGGCCGAGATGGACAACCGGCGGGTCGAGCGGATCCTGCGCAACCTGCTGTTCAACGCGATCGAGCACGGCGAGGGCCGTGACGTGGTGGTCACCGTGGGCGCCGACCGCGACGCCGTCGCCGTCGCCGTACGCGACCACGGCATCGGCCTGAAGGCCGGCGAGGAGACGATGGTGTTCGACCGGTTCTGGCGCGCCGACCCCTCGCGGGCGCGCACCATCGGCGGCACCGGGCTCGGCCTGGCCATCTCCCGCGAGGACGCCACGCTGCACGGCGGCTGGCTCCAGGCGTGGGGGCAGCCGGGCGAGGGCTCCCAGTTCAGGCTCACACTGCCCAGGACGGCGGGGGCCGACCTCAAGGGGTCCCCGCTGCCGCTGGTGCCCCCGGAGATCGAGATGCGCCGCACCTGGCGGGGCCAGATGACCCCGGTGCTGCTGCCGGCGTCGGGAGACGGGGCCGTGCATGAGGAGGCATAGGCGGCTCGCCGCCGTCCTGGCCGTCGCCGTCGCGGCGTGGGCGGGCGGCGGCTGCGCGGTGATCCCGGTCGGCGGGCCGTTCCCCGTGGACGAGGCCGGCGGCGGCGACCCGATGAGCAAGCCGTTCCAGCGCATGATCGCCGTCAGGCCGCAGCCGGCGTGGGCGCCCCTCCAGGTCGTCCAGGGACTCCAGGCGGCGATGGCGGCGTACGCCGACGAGCCGGACGTGCTGCTCACCTACCTCACGCCCGCGACCGCGAAGACGTGGAAACCGGACGGGCCCGTCACCGTCATCGCCAACCGTCCCAAGTACGACTACGTCGGCAAGAGCGACGGCGATCAGGTCGTCATCCGGCTCACCGGCACCCCCGTCGCCCGCATCGAGTCCGACGACACGTACATGCCGTTCGCGGCCTCGGCGGGCGACATCTCCGTCGACTTCACGCTGGTCAAGGACGCGCAGGGCGCCTACCACGTCCAGTCGATCGAGCGGGGCGCCGGGCTGCTGCTCACCATGGACGACGTGGCCCGCGCCTACCGGCCGACCAAGCTGTACTACCTGGCCGGGCCGCCCGGGGTCAGCCAGGCGTTCGCCGAGCGGCGGCTCATCGTCGACCGGGTCTGGCTGCGCATCAAGCCCGCCGAGAACTTCGCGCAGACCATCGTCCGCCGCCTCCTGGAGGGGCCGAGCAAGGTGCTGCACGGCGCGGTCGGCAGCGTCTTCCCGCAGGGCATGAGCGTCCGCTCGGTCAGGTCCGACGACGACCGCGTCGTGGTCGACCTGCACGGCCCCATCGAGCCCGACGAGCTCTACACCGACGGGCTGAAGGCCCAGCTCAAGTGGACGCTCAACAACAACGACATGGCCAACGGCCGCACCATCGAGGTGCAGATCGACGGCGAGCCGTTCTACTCCTCCGACCCGCTGGTCATCCGGGCCGACGACATGCGCGAGGACTGGCTGGGCAGCAACGTCAGCCCCGCCTACTACGTCAGCCGGGGCGCGGTGCGCTCCCTCGGCGACGAGCGGCCCGGCAACGCCGTCCAGGGCCCGGCGGGCCAGCCGAACGACCTGTACCGCAGCCTGGCGATGGCCGACGGCGGCGCCATGGTCGCCGGGCGCGGAACGGAGGCGGCCGGAGGCGGCATCTGGGTCGCCCGGATCGCCCCCGACGGCCGGTGGCAGCGCTGGATCGAGGGCCGCGAGGCGGACCTGACCCCGCCCTCCTGGCACCGCGACGGCACCCTGTGGACCTACGACCGGGCCAACGACGCCGTGCTGCGCTGCGACCCGGGCGCCGGCCGCGGCCCCGAGCGGGTCGCCGCGCCCGGCCTCGACGGGCTCGACGTCACGCGGCTGCGCATCTCCCGCGACGGCGTGCGGGTCGCGGTGACGATCGGCAAGAACGAGGTCCGGGTGGGCGCGATCACCGGGGGCGGCGGGGCGCCCATGCTGGGCAACTTCCAGACGCTGACGACGGTGGCCGACGAGGAGGAGATCAAGGACATCGCCTGGCGCGACGGCGAGCGGCTGCTGGTGCTGGTGCAGAGCAACAACGTGCAGAGCGTCAGGGAGATCTACGTCGGCGACGGTCAGACCACGCAGCTCCCGCCGGTCAAGCGGCTCTCCTCGATCAGTGCCCTGGGGGTGCGGGTGCTGGCGGCCACGGCGGACAGCAAGGAGATCCTGGAGCTCAACCAGGACAAGCAGGCGTGGGTCTCCAAGGCCACTGGCGAAGCCGAGAACCCGGTCTTCTCCCTCGGCTGACCTGTCCCCGTCGGGAATGTCGGTGCGGTCCTGCATGCTGGGTCGCGTGCTGAACGCCGTACTCGACGTGCTCCTGCCGCGCGCCTGCGTGGGCTGCGGCGCGGCCGGCGAGCCGTTGTGCGGCGAGTGCCTCGGGCCCCTCGTCGCCCCGGCCCCCCGGATGCCGGTCCCGTGTCCCGCCGGCCTCCCCGGGTGCTGGTCCGGGGCCCGGTACGAAGGGCCGGTGCGGCGGGCCGTGATCGCCTACAAGGAGCGCGCCCAGACCGGCCTGGCGGCCCCGCTCGCCGCACTGCTGGCCCTGACCGTCGCCTCGGCCCTCGCCGAGGCTCACCGCGTCGAGGGCCCGTTCCTGGTCGTGCCGGTGCCGAGCGCCCGCCGCGCCGTGCGGGCCCGGGGCCACGACCCGATGGACCGGCTCGCCGACCGGGCCGTGCGCGCGCTGCGGCGGCTCGGCCATCCGGCCGTGCTGTGCCGCGCGCTGACCCCGGCGCGGCGGGTGGCCGACCAGGCGGGGCTGGGCGCGGCCGAGCGGGCCGCCAACCTGGCCGGCTCCCTGCGCGTCACCACCGGGCCCAGGAGCCCGCACAGGAGCGCTCCCGCCCCTCTGGGGAGTCCCGTGGTGGTCGTGGACGATCTGGTGACCACCGGGGCCACGCTCGCCGAGGCCGCGAGGGCGCTGCGCGGGTCGGGCGCGGAGGTGGTGTGCGCCGCGACCGTTGCGGCGACACGCCGAAGGTTCTAACAAGGATTACGGTCATCGTGGTGACGCTGCGTGCCCGGCCGCGCTCACGGCGGGGTCACATCCGACTACCCCGTGTACCACATGAGACCAGCTCAGAGAGATCATCTCGCCGTACATAAAGGTAGGGAGATCCTAAACCGGGGCAACTTTCCCCCAGGTCACCCCAAGCGAAAATCACAGAAAGTGATCATTTAGGTAATCCTCCGGCTGACATTCGGGTCCGATCCGGATAGCGTTCTGACATGGCACCCGTTCGGGTCCGTGGTTGCGCAGAGCCGGGAGCCCCGGCTCTGCTAGCCGATGCCAGCCGCAGGCGAAACGGTCCACGTAAGGCGACTCTTTGTCGACCGATCACGGTGCGGCTTAGGGGTAAGTCCTGCCTTCCCGAGGGTCCAGATGTCCCTCGTCAGGAGAGAAGGGCAGTAGTGGCATCAGAGCCGCGAAACCCTCAGCAGGCGGATGTGGGGTCGAAGACCAGGTCGGCCGGACGGGTGCCATCCGAAACCCCGGTGATGGACGGCCAAAAGCGGGGAACGGTGAACAGGAGGCGAACAGAGGACCCCGCTCGGCAGGCGCGTCGCCGGGCGCTCTATCTCAGTCGTTAGGCGAAGGGGGGCTGTTGCATGGACATCATCGTCAAGGGCCGGCACACAGGAGTGAGTGACCGGTTCCGAGACCAAGTGACGACCAAGCTGGCCAGAATCGAGCGTCTCGACAGCAAGCTGATCAGAGTAGACGTGGAGGTGTCGAAGGAACGCAATCCGCGCCTCGCCGGACAACGCGAGCGCGTCGAGCTGACCATCCATTCCCGGGGACCCGCCATCAGGGCCGAGGCCTCCGCCGACGACCGCTTCTCCGCCCTCGACATCGCCCTGGACAAGCTGGAAGGCCGCCTGCGCAGGCTCGCCGACCGGCGCAAGGTCCACCACGGCAACCACTGCCCGCCCTCCGTGGCGGAACTCACCGCGACGCTCCCTGACGCCGCGGACCTGGCGCCCACCCCGTCCCCGCTCGTCACCGCCGAGGCCGAGCCCGAGAACGACGACCTGCCCGAGGACTCCCAGTACGACGACCAGCAGTACGACGACATCGTCCCCATCGAGATGGAAGGTGACGGCCCGCTCATCGTCCGGGAGAAGTTCCACCGCGCCGAACCCATGACCATCGACCAGGCCCTCCTGGAGATGGAGCTGGTCGGGCACGACTTCTACCTGTTCCGTGACAAGGAGAGCGGCCAGCCGTGCGTCGTCTACAACCGGCGCGGGTACAACTACGGCGTGTTGCGGCTCGTCGAGCCCTGATAGCGTCTTAAAGGATCTTCTCGACCAACCGAGGATCGGGCACTCGTGTCATCATCGGTCCAACGGCTCTGGCCCCCCGACGAGGAGGAGACGTGAGCGAGCTCAGTCAGGTGTGTGTGAGCGAGCGAAGCGAGGTCGCGAGGCTGACCGAGGAGGCCCTGTGACCGAGCCCGGTGAGGGCGGCGCGCCCGGCGGCGAGCCGATCCGCGTGCTGATCGTGGACGACCACGAGCTGATCAGGCGGAGTCTGGCCCTGGCGTTGGCCGCCGAGCCCGACATCGACGTGGTCGGAGAGGCGAGCGACGGTCATGAGGCGGTCGAACTGGCCGACCGCCTCATGCCGGACGTGGCGCTGATGGACGTGCGCATGCCCCGGCAGGACGGCATCGAGGCCACCAAGGGCATCAAGGCCTCGGTGCCGAGCACCCGCATCATCATGCTCACGGTGAGCGACGAGGAGGAGGACCTCTTCGAGGCCATCAAGGCCGGCGCCACGGGCTACCTGCTCAAGGACGTCCAGATCAACGACGTCCCGGCGGCGGTGCGCGGCGTCCACGAGGGCCAGTCGCTCATCAACCCGGCCATGGCGGCCAAGCTCATCACCGAGTTCGCGAACATGAGCCGCAAGGAGGCCGAGCGGCCGCCCCAGCTGCCGGTCCCGCGGCTCACCGAGCGCGAGATGGAAGTGCTGCGCCTGGTCGCCAAGGGCATGAACAACCGGGAGATCGCCAAGCAGCTCTTCATCAGCGAGAACACGGTGAAGAACCACGTCCGCAACATCCTGGACAAGCTGCAGCTGCACTCGCGCATGGAGGCGGTCGTCTACGCCGTGCGCGAGCGCATGCTGGAGATCACCTGACGGCCGTCTCCAGGTGGGCGGCGAGGCCCGGGTCGGCGCGCTCGACCCGCACGGCGTCGCAGCCCACCCACTCGGCGGCCGACCACAGGGCGTCACGCAGCGCGTCGGCCCACTTCGCCCCGCTCAGGCCGGGCTCCAGGCTGAGCTGACGCGCCACCAGGGTGGACCCCTCACGCGCCGGATCGACCCGCCCGATCAGCCGGCCGCCGGCCAGCACGGGCATGGTGAAGTAGCCGTGCACGCGTTTGTGGCGCGGCACGTACAGCTCCAGCGTGTACGAGAAGCCGAAGACCCGCTCGGTGCGGCCGCGGTGCCAGATGAGCGAGTCGAACGGCGAGACCAGCGTCGTGCGGTGACGGCCGCGCGGCTCGGTGGCGAGCGCCTCGGGATCGGCCCACGCCGCCGCACCCCTGCCCGTCGCCGCCTTCTTGGCCGTGCCCTGGCCGTTGACGGCGACCGCCGCCTTGCCGTTGCCGCCGCTCGCGGTGGTGGCGCCGTTGGCCGCGCCCCGTGCCGGCCATCCCGACACGGTGACGGGCACCAGCCCGGCCGCGCCGCTGAGCAGGCACTCGTCCAGCATCGCGGCGTACCTGCCCTTGAGCCGCAGGAAGTCGATCAGGTCGCCCCGGGTCGCCACGCCCAGCGCCCGCCCCGCGACACGCGCGAGCCGTACGACGCACTCCTCGTCGGTGAGGTCCTCGGCCAGGAGATCGGCGGGGACCACGCGCTCGGCGAGGTCGTAGACCCGCCGCCAGCCGACGCGCCGCGTGCAGACGAGCTCGCCGATGTCGAGCAGCCACTCCAGCGCGATCTTGGACTCGGACCAGTCCCACCACTCGCCGGCCTGCCCGTCGCCGTCGGAGCGCCTGGCCGCCCGCGCGCCGCCCACGTCCGCCGTCGTGACCGGACCCGCCGCACGCACCCGCTCCAGCAGCTCCTCGACATGGCCGGTGGGAACCTGGTGCCACCGGAACTTGCGCTCCTGGTAGGCCCGGCGGCGGAACGCGTAGAGCGGCCAGTGCTCGATCGGCAGGATGCACGCGGCGTGGCACCAGTACTCGAAGCTCTGTGCGGGGTCGTCCCAGTAGGCCCGCTCGACCGCCGGCCTGCCGACTGCTCCCTGGCGCGCGTAGGCGACCAGCTCGTGGGAGCGGGCGAGGACGGAGATCGTGTCGAGCTGCACCGCGCCGAGCCTGCGGAGCATGCCCCGCACGCCGCCCCGGCGCCCCTCGGCGCCGAGCAGTCCCTGCGCGCGCAGGATGATGCGGCGCGCCTCGTCAGCGGTCAGGTCCGTCATGTCAACGAGTCCGTACGGCGAAGCATGCCGCGCATGCTAGCGCCGCCCACCGACAGAACGGGTCGGCGGTGGAGAGCGGAGAAATCACACCCAGTCCACCGGCTTACCCCCAAGGTGGGAGTGTCCTACCTAGACCGGTACGACACGGTCGTCTCGGGACGCTGCCGTGGGGCCGGTCCGTGGCCGCGCGCATGCCGTCACACGTGGCCGACGCGCGCGATGGACCCCGGACTCCGGAAACCCCCGGAGGCCCGGCGATTTGAGACGCCCAGCCGGACCCGGACCGCCCGTCCGTACCCCTCGGGCCGTCCGGGTCCGTGGCTCGTCCGGGTCCGTGGCTCGTCCGGGCGGGGGAGCGGCGGCATCCCTGGGTGGCGCCGCTCCGGTGCCCGGACGGACGGGGTCAGCGGTGGTCTTCGGTGGACATGCCGACGCGGGGCGCGTCGATCACGACGTCGGTGAAGATGTCGAAGACGAGCGCGAGGATGCCGCCCACGACCACCAGGCCGACGCCGATCCAGATGAGCGTCCAGGTCGCCATGGTCATGCCGACTCCGCCGACGATGAACCCGATCAGCATGACGGTGACCGCCAGCCACGAAGACGCACGACCGCCGTGACTGCCGAGATTCTCAGTCTGCTCCGTCTTCTGGCCTTCAACCATGACAAAATCCTTCCCTTTGCCGGATATCCCGCTATTTGGTGCGAGCCGGCTGTCAACCGGCATACCCTCTGCCTGACCCCATTCTCCCAGACATCACCTGCGCCCTCGCTGCCGCGGTGGCTGTGTCCGCTGGCGGAACCGCCTACCATGGCAACGGGGAAGTTTGTCTCGGCCTCTCCTCCTGGCGGCGCCGCCGGGGTAGACCTGCGAGGAGCTTTACATAAAGTGGCAGCCATTCTCGACAAGATCCTGCGTGCCGGCGAGGGCAAGATCCTCCGCAAGCTCAAGCGGATCGCAGACCAGGTCAACTCCATTGAGGACGACTTCACGAGCCTGTCCGACGCGGAGTTGCGCGCGCTGACGGACGAGTTCAAGCAGCGCCACGCCGACGGCGAATCGCTCGACGAGCTGCTTCCCGAGGCGTTCGCCACCGTGCGTGAGGCGGCGCGCCGCGTGCTCGGCCAGCGCCCCTACGACGTCCAGATCATGGGCGGCGCCAACCTGCACATGGGCAACATCTCCGAGATGAAGACCGGTGAGGGCAAGACCCTGACCTGCACCCTGCCCGCCTATCTCAACGCGCTGGCGGGCAACGGCGTGCACGTGATCACGGTCAACGACTACCTCGCCAAGCGCGACGCCGAGAAGATGGGCCGCATCCACCGCTTCCTCGGGCTCGAGGTCGGCGTGATCCTGTCCGGCCAGCAGCCCGACGAGCGCCGCAAGCAGTACGAGGCCGACATCACGTACGGCACCAACAACGAGTTCGGCTTCGACTACCTGCGCGACAACATGGCCTGGTCGCTGGACGAGTGCGTGCAGCGCGGCCACTTCTTCGCGATCGTCGACGAGGTCGACTCCATCCTCATCGACGAGGCCCGCACGCCGCTGATCATCTCCGGCCCCGGCGAGCAGTCCGGCAAGTGGTACGCCGAGTTCGCCAAGATCGTGCCCCGGCTGCGCAAGGGCGTCGAGGCGAAGAACCCCGGCGAGGAGAGCACCGGCGACTACGTCGTCGACGAGAAGAAGCGCACGGTCGGCGTGCTGGAGGCGGGCGTCGCCAAGGTCGAGGACTGGCTCGGCATCGACAACCTCTACAAGCCCGAGCACACCCACCTGGTCGGCTTCCTCAACAACGCGCTCAAGGCCAAGGAGCTCTTCAAGAAGGACAAGGACTACATCGTCTCCGACGGCGAGGTCCTGATCGTCGACGAGTTCACCGGGCGCATCCTGCACGGCCGTCGCTACAACGAGGGCATGCACCAGGCCATCGAGGCCAAGGAAGGCGTGAAGATCAAGGACGAGAACCAGACTCTCGCCACCGTCACGCTCCAGAACTACTTCCGCCTCTACGAGAAGCTGTCCGGCATGACCGGCACCGCCGTCACCGAGGCCAACGAGTTCCACAAGACGTACAAGCTCGGCGTGGTCCCCATCCCGACCAACCGGCCGATGATCCGCAAGGACCAGGCGGACGTGGTCTACAAGACCGAGGACGCCAAGTTCGACGCCGTGGTCGAGGACATCAGGCAGCGCTACGAGCAGGGCCAGCCGGTGCTCGTCGGCACCACCTCGGTCGAGAAGTCGGAGCGGCTGTCGCGGGCGCTCAAGCGCCGGGGCGTGCCGCACGAGGTGCTCAACGCGAAGAACCACGAGCGTGAGGCCGCGATCATCGCCGAGGCGGGCCGCAAGGGCGCCGTCACCGTCGCCACCAACATGGCCGGGCGCGGCACCGACATCATGCTCGGCGGCAACCCCGAGTTCCGCGCCGACCTGGAGCTGCGCCAGCGCGGCCTCGACCCGGTCGAGACGCCCGACGAGTACGACAAGGCCTGGCCGGAGGCGCTGGAGAAGGCCAACGCCGCGGTCAAGGCCGAGCACGACGAGGTCACCAAGATCGGCGGCCTCTACGTCCTCGGCACCGAGCGCCACGAGTCGCGCCGCATCGACAACCAGCTCCGCGGCCGCTCCGGCCGTCAGGGCGACCCCGGCGAGTCGCGCTTCTACCTCTCGCTCGGCGACGACCTGATGCGCCTGTTCAACTCGGCCCGCGTCGAGATGATCATGACCAGGCTCAACATCCCGGACGACCAGCCGATCGAGTCCGGCATCGTCTCCAAGGCCATCGCCTCCGCGCAGCACCAGGTCGAGCAGCAGAACTTCGAGATCCGCAAGGAAGTTCTCAAGTACGACGAGGTGATGAACCGCCAGCGCAAGGTCATCTACGCCGAGCGCCACCGGGTGCTGGAGGGCGCCGACCTGCACGAGCAGGTCCGCGGCTTCGTCGGCGAGGTGATCGACGGCTACGTCGTGGGCGCCACCTCCGAGGGCTTCGCCGAGGAGTGGGACCTCGACAAGCTGTGGAAGGCGTTCAGCGAGCTCTACCCGATCCAGATCACGGTCGACGACCTCGTCAAGGAGGCCGGCTCGCGCGAGGAGCTCACCGGCGAGTTCATCAGCGAGAAGGTCAAGAAGGACGCGCTGGAGGCGTACGACCGGCGCGAGCAGGAGCTCGGCTCCGAGGCGATGCGCGAGTTCGAGCGCCGGGTCATCCTGTCCGTCCTCGACCGCAAGTGGCGCGAGCACCTGTACGAGATGGACTACCTGCGCGAGGGCATCGGCATGCGGGCCTACGCGCAGAAGGACCCGCAGATCGAGTACCAGCGCGAGGGCTTCGAGATGTTCGCCGCGATGCTCGAGGGCATCAAGGAGGACTCCGTCGGGTTCCTGTTCAACATCGAGGTCGAGGTTCAGCAGAACCCGATCGTCGAGGAGGAAGAGGACGCGGTGATGGCGGAGACCCGCTCCATCATCGCGCGCGGCCTGCGCGGTCCCGA
The DNA here is from genome assembly GCF_040605905.1 of Nonomuraea sp. NPDC005501. Lineage (NCBI taxonomy): Bacteria > Bacillati > Actinomycetota > Actinomycetes > Streptosporangiales > Streptosporangiaceae > Nonomuraea > Nonomuraea sp. NPDC005501. The sequence continues at coordinate 19,505 of NZ_JBEXDT010000037.1, forward strand.
GCGGCCCGCGGAGCTGGAGTACACCGCGCCGGGCGAGCAGGGCGACGTCGAGCACACCCGGGTCCGCACCAGTGCGGCGGAGCGGGCGGCCTACGGCAACGTCGAGCGCAACGCGCCGTGCCCGTGCGGTTCCGGCAAGAAGTACAAGCGCTGCCACGGCGACCCGCGCAACGCGGCCTGACCCGAGGCTCCACGGCCCCGCCCTCTCGCTCACGCGAGGGGAGCGGGGCCGCTCGGCTTCCGGGGGTGAGGCGTCGTCCTTCCGGGTCAGGCGGTTTCGAGGTCCGTGACGAGCCACTGGACGCCGCGTCGTTCCAGGCGCATGGCCAGGACGTGGCTGCGTTCGCCGCAGTGCAGCAGCACGCACATCTCCACCACCTCGTCCGCGGGCTCCGTCACGTGGGGCACGGCGGCGAACGGCGGGCGGCGCGTGTCCAGCATGCGGCCCGCCCGGACCAGTCCCCGGTACGCGTGGTCGGTGAGCCGGTCCGCGACCGACTCGGGCGGGCGGCGTCCGGCGAGGACCTCGGCCACCGCCTGACCGAGCAGGCGCAGGCTTCGCTCGTCCGGCGGGGCACCCGGCGGACCCCACACCAGCGGCAACGAGTCCAGGGCGAGTGACCCCGCCACCGCGGGCGGCTCCGCTTCGGGGCGGCGGGCGGGGACCGGGGTGAGGCGCGCGGCGCGCGTGCGGGGAAGGGATGGCATGGGCCCTCCAGAATCGCGGGGGAGACGATCGCTACAAGGAGTTTTCGGCCCGGCCCCCGGATACCTCGGCCGCCAACTTCTCGGATGGGGGCGGTGGTTCGGGGGAGTTGGCGGAGAAGATCACCGGGAGTTGGAGTGGTGTCCGGCCGTCCCGCGCGGCGTTCCGGTCGCCGGCGACGTGGATCCGGCCGTCCGGAAGCGTTCCGGACCGCCGTCGAGCAGCGATACGGCCCCAGCGAAAAGGACGCCGGTGAAGGGGACGCCGGCGAAAGGGTCGCCGGCGGGAAGGGCCCGGGCGAAACGGCGGCTAGCGAAACGGTCCTAGGAGAGGGGGCGCGTCTCCGGCGGCGCCGTCTTCGGCGGTCCCTCCGTGGCCGGTTCCGCAGGGGCGGGGGCCTCCGGAGGGGCGGGGGCCTCCGGAGGGGCGGGGGCCTCCGGAGGGGTGCGGGGCTCGCCGGAGTCCACGTCAGGCTCGGGCTCCCGGCCCGGCGTCATGATGTTCAGCCGGCGGATGAGGAAGCTGAACACCACGTAGTACACCACCCCGTACACCACCCCGATCGCCAGGATCGCCGGCAGGTTGCGGGTGTTGGACTTGCTGGCGTTGAGCAGCATGTCGAGGAGCCCGGCCGAGAAGCCGAACCCGAGCTGCCCCCCGGCCAGCGTCGTCACCGCCACCGCCACGCCCGTCAGCACGGCGTGCACGACGAACAGCAGCGGCGCCACGAAGATGAACGCGAACTCGATCGGCTCGGTGATGCCCGTGACCAGGGACGCGAGCGCGGCCGACAGCATGATGCCGCCCACGGCCCGGCGCCGGTGCGGCGGCGCGGCCCGCCACATGGCCAGCGCGGCGGCCGGCAGCGCGAACATCATGATGGGGAAGAAGCCGGCCATGAACTGCCCGGAGTGCTCGGCCCCGCCGAAGTAGCAGTTCCAGTCACCCCCGAGGACCCGCCCGCCCACCTCGCACTGCGGCACCACGTGCCACACGATCGAGTTGACGAAGTGGTGCAGCCCCAGCGGGATGAGCAGCCGGTTGATCAGCCCGTAGATGCCGGTCCCGAGCGGTCCCAGCGTGGTGAGGGCCTGGCCGGCGTCGCTGATCCACTGTCCGAGGAACGGCCAGATCCAGCCGATGACCACGCCGAGCAGCAGCGCCGCGATGGCCGTGACGATGGGCACGAAGCGCCGCCCGCCGAAGAACGCCAGCCAGGACGGCAGCTTGATGCGGTGGAAGCGCTGCCACAGCACGGCGGTGACGAGCCCCATCATGATGCCGCCGAGCACCTGGGTGGGGTTCTGCAGCCCGTAGTCGACGACCTCCTTGATCCCGCCGTCCTCGACCTTGCGCAGCAGCACGGTGTCGCGGATGGACGAGCCGAGGAACATCACCTTGGACACCCGGTCGAACACCAGGTAGCCGACGACGGCGGCCAGCGCGGTCGTCCCGTCGGACTTGCGCGCGAAGCCGATGGCCACGCCCACGGCGAACAGCAGCGGCAGGTTCTTGAACAGGGCGTCGCCGGCCGCCTCCAGCACCTGGGCGATCTGCGCCATCCACGCGAACCCGGCCACGTCGGCCAGGCCGCCGGGGGCGGGGCCGTTGGAGCCCAGCATGTCGGACTGCCCGAAGCGCATGAGCAGCGCGGCGGCCGGCAGGGCGGCGATGGGCAGCATGAGGGAGCGGCCCAGCCGCTGGAGTACGGTCATGACCCGCGCGAACCGCGGCCGGAGGGCGCTCAGGGCGCGGGCGGGCGGCGAAGGCCGGGCGGTGGTCTCGTTCACCGGGCGTTCCTCCTGAGGGTGGGAGCCGGGCCCTCAGCCCCGTCTGGCGGGCATTTCCAGGATGGTACGCAACTGGTAGCGGTCGGCGCGGTAGGTCGAGACGCCCAGCTCGGCGCAGACGCCGCCGGCGAAGGACCTGCGCTGGAGCAGGAGCACGGCGCCGCCGCGCGGCAGCTTGAGCAGGTCGGCGTCGCTCGGGTCGGCGATGCCCCCGTCGATGGTCAGCTCGCCCGCGTCCATGACGAGGCCGTAGCGGCTCTCCAGGAGCTCGTACAGCGACTTGCCGGACAGGTCCAGCTCGCCGAGGCCGGGGGCGAGGCGGACGGGGATGTGCGCGCGCTCGATGGACAGCGGCTCGCCGTCGGCGGTGCGCAGGCGCTCGATGAAGTGGACCTCCTCGCCCGGCTGGATGCCCAGCTCCTTGGCCAGGTGGGCGCTGGCGCGCACGATCCGCCGGTCGAGGTCGCGCGAGCCGGGCTCCATGCCGCGGGCGCGCATGTCGTCGCTGAACGAGGTGAGCTGGAGGGCCAGCTCGATCTTGGGGCGGGCGACGAACGTGCCCTTGCCGGGCACGCGGTGCAGCCGCCCCTCGGACACCAGGTGGTCCACCGCCTGCCGGACGGTCATGCGGGACAGGCCGAAGCGCTGGCAGAGCTCCCGCTCGGACGGGATGGCCGCGCCGATGCTCAGCTCGTCGCTGTCGATGAGGTCCAGCAGGATCTCGCGCAGCTGGAAGTACTTGGGCACCGGGCTGTCCGGATCGATGTGGGCCACGGATCCTCCCCTCGATCTGACCTGGGCAATGGGCTATGGTTCGTACTGGTCTAGTCCGGACTAGACCACATGTCGCAAAACAGGGTCAAGTCCGAACGGTAACGATTGCGAGCGTGAGATGACCAGCAAGATGCGCAGCGAGATCGCCGAGCAACCCGCGGCGCTGAGGGCCACGCTCGACTCCCTGCTCCCCCGGGTCGGCGAGGTGCGGGCGCTGGGTGAGCGGACCCGCCAGCTGCTGTTCATCGCCCGCGGCACGTCGGACAACGCCGCAGTCTACGGCCGCTACCTCATCGAGTCGCGCGCGGGGAGGCTGGCCGCGCTCGCCGCGCCGTCCATCGCGACGACGTACCGCCGCAGGCTGGACCTGGACGGCGTGCTGGCCGTGGCGATCTCCCAGTCCGGCCGTACGGAGGAGATCGTGGAGACGCTGGCCTGGGCGAGCGACTGCGGCGCGAAGACCGTCGGCATCACCAACGGCGGTCCGGACAGCCCGCTCGCGCAGGCGGCCGACCTGGCGTTGTGCACGCTCGCCGGGGAGGAGAAGGCCGTCCCGGCCACGAAGACCTACACCACGCAGCTCGCCGCGCTGGCCGTGCTCGCGCTCGGCCTCGGCGCCGAGGTGGACGAGAAGGACCTCCAGCGGGTGCCGGACGCCGTCGAGGGGCTCATCGACGCGCCGGGCGACCTGGACGCCGTCGTCGAGGGCCTGGCCGACAAGCACGGCGCGGTGGTCTCGGCCCGCGGCCTGGCCTTCTCCACCGCCCTGGAGACCGCGCTCAAGCTCAAGGAGGCGTGCTACCTGCACGCCATGGGCCTGTCGTACGCCGACCTGCTGCACGGCCCGATCGCGGTCGTGGACGCCGAGACCCCCGCGCTGCTCCTCGCCGCGGAGAACAGCCCCACGCTGGCCGGGACCGTCGCCCTGGCCGAGCGGGTCGTCGCGGCCGGCGCGCCCGCGTTCACGATCGGCGGCGGCCCTGCGCTCGCCGCGGCCGGAACCGCCTCGCTCAACGGCCCGGACCTGCCGGAGTGGGTCGCGCCGATGGGGCTGATCGTCCCCGGTCAGCTCCTGACCGAGGCCCTGGCCCGCCGGCTCGGCGTCGACCCCGACGCCCCCCGCGGCCTCAACAAGGTGACGCAGACCGACTGAGCGGGACGGCGGTCACGGACGGTCGTCTAGCCTTGGTCGGACGGTAAGGAGGAGGACGGATGGCGGCGGATGCGAGCGCGATCATCGCCGGGCTCGGCGGTGCCGGGAACATCATCGACATCGAGCCCTGCATCACCCGGCTGCGGACCGAGGTGCGCGACGCGTCCAAGGTCGACCGAGCCGCCCTCAAGGCGGCGGGCGCCCACGCCGTGATGGCGGCCGGCAACGTGGTCCAGGTCGTCGTCGGCCCGGAGGCCGACACGATCGCCAGCGACATCGAGGACCTCATCGGCTAGAGGGCGAGACCATGACGACTGTTCTCGCCCCTGTCCAGGGGTCGGCGGTGGAGTTGGCGGCCGTCCCCGATCCGGTGTTCTCCGCTGGGATGGTGGGTCCCGGAGCGGCGATCGACCCGCTGAGGGAGCCCGGGAAGGCCGTGGCCCCCATATCGGGGAGAATCATGAAACTGCACCCGCATGCCTACGTGATCGTCGGCGACGACGGCAGAGGCGTGCTGGTACATCTCGGCATCGACACGGTGCAGCTCAAGGGCGAGGGGTTCGAGCTCCTCGCGGCGGAGGGCGACCGGGTCAGCGCCGGGCAGCCCGTCGTGGCCTGGGACCCGGCCGCGATCGAGGCGGGCGGGCGGTCGCCGGTCTGCCCGGTCGTCGCCCTCGACGCGGACGCCGGCTCGATCAGCGGCGTCGCGGCGGGAACCGTCCGGGTAGGGGAGGAGTTGTTCCGTTGGCTCTGACCCGTCTGGTCTGGCCGGGCGGTGATGACCCGCGTGGCTTCGCGCCTTTTCCGGCATCGATGATGGTAGGAGGTCCAGCACGGTCTGGACCGGCACAGGAAGAAGGAGTTTTTCATGCCTGAACGCAAGGTCACCGTGGTGGCGGAGGTGGGACTGCACGCCCGCCCGGCGGCCACGTTCGTGCGGGCGGCGGTCAAGGCGCCCATGGACGTCTCGATCGCCAAGCCGGGCCGCGACCCGGTCAACGCCAAGAGCATCCTGCAGATCCTCGCGCTGGACGTGCAGCAGGACGAGACGGTCGTGATCAAGGCCGAGGGCGACGGCGCCGACGCCGTCCTCGACGAGCTCGCGAAGATCGCCGGATCGCCATGAGCCTGGCGGGGGCGGGAGTGAGCCCGGGCGCCGGACACGGACCCGCGTACATCCTGACGGCGTCCGTCCCGGAACCCCCCGAGGACTCCGCCCACGCGGGCGACGCGGACGCCGAGAAGGAGCGCGCCCTGGCTGCCCTCCACCAGGTGGCGGGCGAGCTGGAGTCGCGGGCGGACCGGCTGGAGGCCGACCCCGACGCCCCGGGGCGCGAGGGCGCCGACATCCTGCGGGCGCAGGCGCTCATGGCCGCCGATCCCGGGCTGGCCGTGGGGGTGGAGGCGCTCGTCGACGAGGGGGTCGCCGCGCCGCGGGCGATCTTCTCCGCCTTCGCGAAGTACCGGGCGGCGCTGGCGGGCGCCGGGGGCTACCTGGGAGAGCGGGTGGCGGACCTCGACGACGTCCGCGACCGCGCGATCGCCCTGCTCACCGGCCACCCGCTGCCGGGCCTGCCCAGCGAGCCGGCCCCGCCCGCCGAGCCCGGCGGAGCGCCCCGGCCGTACGTGCTGATCGCGCGCGACCTCGCCCCCGCCGACACCGCGCTGCTGTCGAGAGCCGTCGTCGCCGCGTTCGTCACGGAGAAGGGCGGGCCGACCAGCCACACCGCGATCCTCGCCCGCGCGATGGGCGTGCCCGCCGTCGTCGGCTGCGCCGGCGCGACCGCCATCCCGCCCGGCACGACCGTCCTGGTCGACGGGACCTCCGGCGAGGTACGGCCCGACCCGACCGGTGAGGAGCTGGCCAGGGTCGCGGGCGCCGCCCGGGCCCGCCGGGCGGCCGTGGAGCGGGCGGGCGAGGCCGGCCGGACCCGTGACGGCCACCCCGTGCCGCTGCTCGCCAACATCGGCGGCCCCGGCGACCTGGACGCCGCCCTGCACCACGGGGCGGAGGGCGTGGGTCTCTACCGGACCGAGTTCCTCTTCCTGGGCAGGAGGCAGGCGCCGCCGGCCGAGGAGCAGGAGCGGGCCTACCGGGCGGCGCTGGCGGCCTTCCCCGGCCGCACGGTGGTGGCCCGCACGCTCGACGCCGGCGCCGACAAGCCGCTGGCCTTCCTGCCGCCTCCCGCCGAGGAGCCGAACCCGGCGCTGGGGGAGCGCGGCCTGCGGCTGCTGCGCAGGTTCGGGGACGTCCTGGACGTCCAGCTCGGGGCGCTCGCCAGGGCCGCCGCCTCCGAGACGGCCGAGCTCCAGGTCATGGCGCCCATGGTGGCCACGGCCGAGGAGGCCGCGTGGTTCGCGGAGGCGTGCCGGGCCAGGGGGCTGCCCCGGGCGGGAGTGATGATCGAGGTGCCGGCGGCGGCGCTGCGGGCCGCGAGCCTGGCCGCCGAGGTGGACTTCCTGTCGATCGGCACCAACGACCTCGCGCAGTACGCGTTCGCCGCGGACCGGGAGCTCGGCACGCTGGGCGACCTCCAGGACCCGTGGCAGCCCGCGCTGCTCGACCTCGTCCACCTGACCGCCGCCGGCGCGTCGGGGGCGGGACGGCCGTGCGGTGTCTGCGGGGAGGCGGCGGCCGATCCGGCCCTGGCCTGTGTGCTGGTGGGGCTCGGGGTCACGTCGCTGTCCATGGGGGCGGCCGCGCTGCCGGCCGTGCGGGCGGGGCTGGGGGAGCACACGCTGGACCAGTGCCGGCGGGCGGCCGAGGCGGCCCGCGCGGCCATGAGCCCGGCTCAGGCCCGCACCGCCGCCCGCGCCGAGCTCCCGGCCCTCACCGCCCTCGGCCTGTGACCGGACGGCCTCGTGACCTGCGGCTTGTGACTCGCGGTGGCGCGCCTGGCCCGTCCGCCGTGGGCTGCCGGTAGCCGCGCGCGGCGCCGAGGGGGCCGTGGCGTGGATACGGTTGGAGGCATGTCTGGACGGATCGGCATGGCAGGGCTGCTCGTGTTCGCGTTGACGGCGTGCGGGGGAGGCGGCACGGCGGGGGCGACACCGGGCACCCGCGCCGCCGCCCCACCCGCCGCGCCCACCTCCTCCACGGCCTCCCCCACGGGCACCGCCCCGGCCGGTGAGGACACCCCGGCGAGCACGTCCCGGGCCTCCGCGCCGAGCCGTGTCCCCGCCGCGAGCGGCGACGTGCGCCGGGTGCTGGCCCGGATGAGCGCGGAGGAGAAGGTCGGCCAGCTCTTCATGCCCGTCCTGTACGGCACGGCCGCCGGCACGGTGTCCGGCGAGAACCAGGCCAGGTACGGCGCCCAGACCCCGGCCAAGGTCATCGCCAGGTACCACCTCGGCGGTGTCATCCTCTTCCCCGCCAACATCAAGAGCGTCTCGCAGGTCGTCGCCCTCACCAACGGCCTGCAGGCCGCGTCCCCGCGCGTGCCGCTGATCATCGGCACCGACCAGGAGAACGGCCTGGTGTCCCGGATGGGCGCGCTGATGACGACGTTCCCGGGCGCCTCCACCGTGGGCGCCACCCGGAACCCGGCGCGGGCGCGGGCCGTCGCCGAGGCGACCGGCGAGGAACTGCGCGCCGTCGGCGTCAACCTGGACTTCGCCCCCGTCGCGGACGTCAACGTCAACCCGGACAACCCCGTCATCGGCCGGCGGGCCTACGGCGACGAGCCGGCGAAGGTCGCCACGATGGTCTCGGCCGCGGTCAAGGGCTTCGGCGACGCCGGGGTGGCCGCCACCGCCAAGCACTTCCCCGGCCACGGCGACACCGACGTCGACAGCCACACCGGGCTCCCGGTGATCAAGCACACGCGCGCGCAGTGGGAGCGGATCGACGCGCCGCCGTTCAGGGCGGCCATCGCGGCCGGGGTGGACGCGGTGATGAGCGCGCACATCGTGTTCCCGAAGCTCGACCCGTCGGGCGACCCCGCGACGCTGTCCAAGCCCATCCTGACCGGGCTGCTGCGGGAGAAGCTCGGCTTCAAGGGCGTGATCTCCACCGACGCGCTCAACATGGAGGGCGTGCGCAAGAAGTACGGCGACGGCGAGGTGGCCGTGCGCGCCGTGCTGGCCGGCGCCGACCTGCTGCTCATGCCCAACGACCTGCCCAAGGCGTACGACGCGGTGCTGTCCGCCGTGAAGTCGGGACGGATCAGCCGCGCCCGGCTCGACCAGTCCGTGACGCGGCTGCTGACCCTGCGGCAGGCCCGTGGCTTCCTGCCCGCGGCGCCGCGGGCCTCGGCGGCCGAGGCGGCCGGCGTGCTGCGCTCGGCCGAGCACCGCCGCCTGGCCGCCCGTGTCGCCCGCGAGGGCGGGTGACCGTCCCTGGGATCAGTGCTCGCCGTGCAGGCCGTTCGCGACGAAGATCGCGGCCAGGAGGGTGAACAGGCGGTCATCACGATCGTCATGGCCACGGCCGGCTCGCCGACCCCCTGGAAGGATTCAACCAGGTAATCCGGTGATCCTTTATCCGGGAATAGTGCCCATCATCGCCACACGTGCGACGCTCTACGCTTGGAGCGGAGCAGGAGCGGGAGCGGTCCGAGGAGGCGGTGTGGTAGCGGGTGTTCTGATCGACTGGGGCGGGGTGCTGACCACCAGCATGTCCGACTCCATCGCGAAGTGGATCGCGGCCGACCGCATCGACCACGCCCACTATCACGCGGTCATGAGCGAGATGGTGCACCAGGCGTACGGCGACGCGGAGGAGGAGACGGTCGTCCACGCGCTGGAGCGTGGCGAGCTGGACGGCTCCGTCTTCGAGCGTGACCTGGCCGCCCGGCTGCTGACCCTCGACGGGGTGCCGCCGGAGGCGGAGGGCCTGCTGGAGCGGATGTTCGTCGGCTTCGAGCGCGCCGAGGCCATGTACGACATGCTGCGGGCGGTCAAGCGGCACGGGCTGCGCACGTGCCTGCTGTCCAACTCGTGGTCCAACACCTACCCGCGCGACGACTGGGACGAGATCTTCGACGCGGTCGTGATCTCCGGCGAGGTCGGCATGCGCAAGCCGGAGCCCCGCATCTTCCGGCACGCCCTCGACCTGCTGGCGCTGCCGGGCGAGTCGTGCGTGTTCATCGACGACATCGAGGCCAACATCGCCGCGGCCCGCGCCCTCGGCATCCACGGCATCCACCACCGCGACCCCGAGACGACCATCGCGTCCCTCGAGTCGCTCCTCCAGATCCCCCTCCGACCGGCATGATGGTGCCCTCGCACCCTGCCGACCGGTGCCTCCGCACGCTCTGAAAGGTTCCTGATGCGCGTCTACCTGCCGTGCACGCTGCCCGCCCTCGCCCGCGCGGTGGAGGCGGGCGAGCTGGGCCCGGCCCCGCTGACCGGTTACGCGGTGACGCCCGCGCTGACCGAGTGGTACGCCTCGGGCGACACCGAGGAGCTCGAGTACGTCGCGCTCACCGAGGCCGCCCGCGCCTCCCTGAGGCTGCTGGCCGCGGACCGCCCCGCCGAGCCCGTGAAGCCCGGGGACGAGCCGCCGGCAGGCGACGAGCCGCGGCCCGAGAAGGACGAGGACGGCCACGCGTGGGCGCCGCGGCGGGTGGTGGTGGCCGCCGAGGTGCCCGACGACACGCTGAAGGCCGGCGCCGACCTGGAGGAGCGGGCCACGGTGCGGCTGACGCGCCCGGTGCCGATGTCCAAGGTCGCCGCGGTGCACGTGGACGACCTGTACGCCGTGCCCGACATCGGGGCGGCCATCGAAGCGCTGCCCGCCTCCGACGCGGGCGACGACGACGCCCGCTTCACCGTGGACGGCGCCGAGGCGCACGAGCTCATGTGGTACGCCACGCAGGAGATCCCGCACCTGCTCCGAGAAGATCATTAGGGACATGTTAAATACCGGGTAAAGTGCCTTGACCCTTTCTTGATCGGACTGGCTAAGATCACAGGCTGGACTTGTCCCTGACAGAAGGAGTCTGTTCCTGTGAAGCTTCGAGCAGTGGTGACCGCGGTCGGCGCGCTGGCCACGGCCCTCATCGTGACGTCCCCCGCCCAGGCGGCCTCCGCCCGCGGGTACGACCACAAGGACCCCTACCAGACCGGGTGCGGCAACTCCGCCCGCACCGTCCGCACCGGGAAGATCAACAGCCAGCTCGACGGCAAGATCGGCACCGTCATGCTCAAGTACTCGTACCGGTGCAAGACCAACTGGGTCGAGATCAGCACGATCACCGCCGGCTACGGCTCGATCACCGTCCAGAACGCCAGGGGCACGGTGGACACCTTCCAGTTCAAGAAGGGCAACGGCGGCCGCCACTGGGGCAACATGGTGAACGGCAACAACATCTGCGCCTGGGGCAGCGCCAGCGTGAAGTGGGGCAGCGGCCAGGGCGGCCAGCGCGGTTCCGGGGGCACCGGCCAGGCCTGCAAGTAGCGGCCCGTCCCCGACGGGCGCAGCCGCGGTCCAGGGGGCCGCGGCCCGTCCGTCCACCGGGATGTCACCGCCGGCAGCTAGTCTGGAACGGCCATGACGAAGCACATCATCTGGGACTGGAACGGCACGCTCTTCCACGACATCGACGCCGTCGTCGGAGCGACCAACGAGGTCTTCAGCTCCTACCAGCTGCCCCCTCTCACCGCTGACGGCTTCCGCGCCGTCTACACCCGGCCCATCTGGCTGGCCTACGAGCGGCTGCTGGGCCGCCCGCTGACCGAGGGCGAGTGGGAGACGCTCGACACCGGTTTCCACGAGCACTACTTCCGGCTGAGCGTGGCCTGCGGCCTGGCCGAGGGCGCGCTGGCCACGCTGGCGAGCTGGACGGGCACGCAGTCGCTGTGCTCGATGGCCCCCCACTCCCACCTGGTGCCGATCGTCGAGTCGTTCGGCATCACCGGTCACTTCACCCGGGTGGACGGGCTGGTCGGGGTCACCGGCGGCGAGAAGGCCGAGCACATGGCGGCCCACATCGAGGCGCTCGACGTCGAGCCCGGCCAGGTGCTGGTGATCGGCGACAGCGTCGACGACGGCATCGCCGCCCGCCACGTGGGGGCGCGGGCCGTCCTCTACACGGGCGGCATGACCTCGCGGGCGGACCTGGAGGCCACGGGCCTGCCGGTCGTCGACACCCTGGCCCAGGCCCTCGACCACATCTGACGGCCGCCGGGTTCGGGAGCCACGCCGGTTCCCCCGGCCGTACCCTTGCAGGGTCCCCCCAGGAGGCCGCCATCAACCGCCTAGTGCTCTGGAACATCGACCTGACCCTGGTCGACGTCGCCATCGTCACCCGTGACGCCTACGCCGAGGCGTTCCGCGCCGTGACCGGCCGCCCGCTCGTCAAGCTCGCCCCGGCGCTGGGCCGCCCCGACTCCGAGATCGTCTTCGAGACCCTGGCCGTCAACGGCGTCGTGGCCGAGGACGCCCACCTGCCCAAGTTCCTCGCGGCGCTGGCCTCGGCCTTCGCCGACCGGCGCGGCCGGCTGCCGAAGGAGGGCCGGGCGATGCCCGGGGCCAAGGACGCGCTCAAGGCCGTGGCCCGGCTCGACGGCGTGGTCCAGTCCGTGCTGACCGGCACGATCAAGGGCAATGCCGTCCTGAAGCTGAAGGCGTTCGGCCTGGACAAGCACATCGACTTCGACCTCGGCGGCTACGGCGAGGAGGCCTACCCGAAGGCGACGCTGCTCCAGGTCGCGCAGGGGCGGGCCAGGCAGCGGCTCGGCACGCCGTTCACGGCCGCCAACACGGTGGTCATCGGCGACTCGGCGCGCGACGTCCAGGCCGCCCGGATCGGCGGCGCGGCGATGATCGCGGTGGCCTCGGGCCGCTCGACCACGGCCGAGCTGCGCGAGGCCGGGGCCGACATCGTGCTGCCCGACCTGTCCGACGCCGCCGAGGTGGTGGCCGCCGTCGCCCGCCTCACCACCCCGGCGTGACGCTCAGGCGAGCGCCTTGAGGAAGCGGGCCGCGACCGGGGCGGCGACGGCCGACCCGGCTCCGGCGCCCTCCACGATCACCGCGAACGCCAGGTCGCCGCGGTAGCCGACGAACCACGAGTGCGCGGGCGGCTCCTTGCCCGAGCCGTACTCCGCCGTGCCGGTCTTGCCGGCCGTGCCCTTCGGGAAGCTGACGTCGTGCGCCGTGCCGTCGGTCACGACGGCCGGCATGAGGTCGCGCAGCGCCCGCACGACGTTCTGCTCCAGAGGACGGGGCCGGAGCGTGTGGTCCGGCATCCGTTCCTCCGGGACCAGCCGGGGCGGCCACCAGGCGCCGGCGGCGACGGCCGCGGCGACGGAGGCCATGTTGAGCGGGCTGGCCAGCACCCGGCCCTGCCCGATGGCGGCGGAGGCGAGGTCCGTGTCGTCCTTCGGCGCCGGGAACTCCGCCTTCACGGCCGGCACGCCCGGCGTGATCGCCGCGCCGAACCCGAAGTCGGCGGCCACCTTGGCGAGCCGGTCGGCGCCGAGCCGGTCCACCGTCATCGCGCCGAAGGTGGTGTTGCACGAGTGGGCGAAGGCGCCGCGGAAGGGCAGCGTGCCGTAGTCCTTGAAGCCGGCGTTGTGGAAGGGGAAGCCGCCGATGTTCTGCTCGGCGGGGCAGTTCACCTGCGCGTCGGCCTTCGCGCCGTCCGCGACCAGCGCGGAGGCGGTGACGACCTTGAACGTGGACCCGGGCGGGTACTTGCCGAGCAGCGCCCGGTTGAAGCCGCCGGGCTTGTTGACCACGGCGAGGATCTCGCCGGTGGAGGGCCGCAGCGCGACCAGCGAGGCCGGCTTGTCCACGCCCTCCAGCGCCCGGGCGCCCGCCCGGTGCACCTTGAGGTCGATCGTGGTCTTCAGCGACTCCTTCCCCGTGGCCTTGACGAGGGTCTCGACCGGCTGCTCACCCTCGTAGAGCTCGATCGTGCTCTCCTTGTAGGGGGCGAACCAGTCGGGGTACGTCTGCTTGAGGCCCTCGACGAGCTGCTGCACGGAGCCGGGCGTGCCGGGGGTGTCGATGCGCTCGCCGCCGGCGGCGAGGACGTGCGCCGGCTCGCCCGGCCGGGTGATCGTCCGCAGCGACCTGCCCTTCCTGAGCAGGCGGTGGATGGTGGCCGGGCTCCAGGCGATCTTCCACGTGCCGCCGCGCTCGACGAGCTTGAGCTCACCGTCGTAGTCCCAGTCCTTCACTCCTTGGAGCCCGGCGTCGAAGGACACGGTCCCGTCGTCCCCCACGCTCTGGGCGAAGACCCCGTTCGGTATGTCGCGGTGAAAGGAGGCGCGCTCCGCCTGGAGATCGGTGAGGAACCGCCGGTGCCAGTCCTCGAAGTCGGCGGGCGGGTCGGCGACGAGGCGGCGCATCGCCGCGTAGTCCTGTGCCGACCACGCGTTCAGGTAGGCGTCGGCGGTCTGCTCCGGCGAGCCCTCGGTGCGTAGCGCCCAGAGCGTGCCGCCGGCCGCGAGCGCCGGGACGAGAAGTGCCGCGGTGATCCACGGCCACCTGCGCCGCCTGCGCGGCCGTGGGCTCTCCTCCCTGAGATGGGCGTACATTGTCCCCGTTGGTGGTGCCATGAGGTGAGAAGACCAGAATGACCTGCGCCCTGTCCAATACTGATATGGGCGAAGAAGTGATATGAGTTCAGATATAGTTGCTGCTCATGGACCTCGTCCGGCACCTTCGCTACTTCATCGTGGTGGCGGAGGAACTCCACTTCGGCAATGCCGCGATCCGGCTCGGCATGGCACAGCCGCCGCTCAGCCAGCGGATCAAGCGCCTGGAGGAGGAGCTCGGCGTGCGGCTGTTCGACCGCTCCGCCCGGCAGGTCCGGCTCACCGAGCCCGGCCGGCTGCTGCTCGGCGAGGCCCGCGAGATCGTCGCCCGGGTCGACCGGCTGCGTGAGCTGGCCCGCCACGGCCAGGGCGCCGTGCTGCGCGTCGGCGTCCCGCCCGACCTCGCGCCCGCCGTGATCGCCGGGCTCGTCGCCGGCTTCCGGGAGAGCCACCCCGGGATACGGCTCGCGCCCGCCGAGATCTGGACGGCCGAGCAGGTCGCCGCGCTGGCCGAGGGCGCCATCGACGTCGGCATCGTGCGCCACCCCGTCACCGCGCCCGGCCTGCTGTTCGGCCCGGCCCTGGTGCAGCCGCAGGGCGTGCTGCTGGCCGAGGAGGACCAGCTGGCCCGGGGCGGCGAGCTGCACCTGGCCGACCTGGCCGGCCGCGAGCTGCTGATGCCGCCCCGCGAGGGCGAGCCGGGCGTCCACGCGGAGGTGCTGGCCGAATGCCGCCGCCAGGGGTACGTGCCGCCGCAGGTCCACGAGGGCGCCGGGCTGGGCCTGGTGCTCGCCGGCGCGGCCGTCGCGTTCGGGCCGCGGGCGGAGCTGCCGGGGCTGGCCTGGCGCCCGCTGCTAGGCTCGCCGATCGCCGGTCGGGTCTCCACAGCCTGGCGGGCCGAGAGCGAAGCGGTCGCCGCGTTCTCCGCGATGGCCGTACGAACCCTGAAGGAGCGCGCCGGGATGGTGGACGAGGGCGCGGCGCCCGTGCGGCGGGTCAGCCGGCGGCCGGGAGTGCTGGCATGAGCGGGCCGGACTTCGGCGGCGTGTTCCGCGCGGCGGGCGTCACCGGCTGGCTGCACGCGACCGACATCGACACCGGCAGGCAGGTGGGGCACGGCTCCGACGACCCGGTGCCGACGGCGTCGGTGTTCAAGGTGCCGCTGCTGGTCGCCTTCTGCCGGCAGGCCGACGCCGGGCTGCTCGACCCGGCCGCGCCGGTGACCGTGCGGGCGGGCGAGCGGGTCTTCGGGCCCACGGGGCTGTCGGCCATGCTGGACGACGTCACGATGTCGCTGCGGGACCTCGCCTACCTGATGATCGCGGTCAGCGACAACACCGCCGCGGACGTGCTGTCGGAGCAGGTGGGGTTCGAGGCGATCAACGCCATGCTGGCCGGGTTCGGGCTGACGGGCACCCGGGTCCGGCAGAAGGCGGCCGACCTCTACGCGAGCATGGCCGAGGACGCCGGCCACAACTGGCCGTACCTCGACCTGGAGGAGATCGACCGGCTGCGCGTGCTCGACCCGCGGCGCACCAACCGCAGCACGCCGCGCGAGATGGCCACGCTGTTCGGGCTCATCTGGCGGGACGAGGCCGCCTCCCCCTCCTCCTGCGCCTGGATGCGGGCCGTGCTGAACAAGCAGGTGTGGCCGCACCGGCTGGCCTCCGGCTTCCCGTACGACGACGTGGACGTCAGCGGCAAGACCGGCACGCTGCCGACGCTGCGCAGCGAGGCGGGCGTGGTCGAGTACCCCGACGGCGGCCGGTACGCGGTGGCGGTGTTCACCCGGTCCTTCAGCCCCGCGGTCAACCAGCCGCGCGCCGACGCCGTGATCGGCACGGCCGCGCGTATGGCGGTGGACCACCTGAGGCGCTAGCTAGTTGTGTGGCGGATCGGGTATGACTTCCGGCCACACGGGCGACAGGATGGGGCACATGGTTGTTGAAGGGGCACTTCTCTGGGAGCCGACCGAAGAGATCGTCAAGCAGGCCAAGCTCACCCGGTACCTGGAGTGGCTCGGCCGGGCGGGGGCGGGCTACGAGGAGGTGTGGCGGTGGTCCGTCGAGCGTCCGGAGGACTTCTGGACGTCGATCTGGGACCACTTCGAGGTCGTCGGCGAGCGTGGTGACGGGCCCGTCATCTCCGGGACGATGCCGGGCGCCGAATGGTTCACCGGAAGCAGCCTCAACTACGCGGAGAACGCGCTGCGCCACTCCGGGGGCACGGCCGTGGTGTTCGTCTCGGAGGACGGCGCCCGCCAGGAGATCGGCCACGAGGAGCTGCGCGAGGAGGTCGCCCGCGTCCGGGCCGGCCTGGTGCGCCTCGGCGTCGGCCGCGGCGACCGCGTCGCCGCCTACCTGCCGAACATCCCGCAGGCGCTCGTCGCCTTCCTCGCCACCGCCTCCCTCGGCGCGATCTGGTCGGCCGGCTCGCCCGACTTCGGGGTGGCGAGCATCGTCGACCGGTTCAAGCAGATCGAGCCCAAGGTGCTGATCGCGGTCGACGGCTACCGCTACAACGGCAAGGCCTACGACCGCTCGACCGCGGTGAACGAGATCGCCGCCGCGCTGCCGTCGCTGCGCGCCACCGTGTGGATCCCGTACCTGTCGGCGGCGGCCGAGGGCCTGCCGCCCCAGCAGGCCGAGCCCGCCCCCGGTCCGGCGCGGTCGCTCCCGCACGGCGAGGTGATCGGCTGGGAGGGGCTGCGCTCGGAGAGCGGCCCGCTGGAGTTCGAGCGGGTGCCGTTCGGCCACCCGCTGTGGATCCTCTACTCCAGCGGCACCACCGGCCTGCCCAAGCCCATCGTCCACGGGCACGGCGGCGTGGTGCTGGAGCACCTGAAGTCCCTCTCCTTCCACCAGGACCTCGGCGAGGGGGACGTGTTCTTCTGGTACACCACCACGGGCTGGATGATGTGGAACTACCTCATCGGCGCCCTGCTGGTGGGGGCCGTCCCGGTGCTGTACGACGGCTCGGCCACGCATCCCTCACCCGCCACCCTGTGGCGGATCGCCGCCTCGGAGGGCGTCACCTACTTCGGGGTGGGCGCGCCGTACATCATGGCCTCCCTCAAGGCGGGTCTCCACCCCGAGGGGCTGGAGCGGCTGCGCGGCGTCGGCTCGACCGGCTCGCCGCTGTCGCCGGAGGGCTTCGCCTGGGTGCACGAGGAGCTGCCGGGCGTGCCGATCGGCTCGTTCTCGGGCGGCACGGACGTGTGCACCGGCTTCGTCGGCGCCACCGTGCTGCACCCCATCCGGGCGGGCGTCATCCCGTGCCGCTCGCTGGGCGCCGCCGTGGACGCCTACGACCCCGAGGGGCGGCCGGTCGTCGGCGAGGTGGGGGAGCTGGTGCTCACCCGGCCGATGCCGTCGATGCCGGTCAAGTTCTGGAACGACCCCGAGGGCGAGCGCTACCGCGAGAGCTACTTCGACGTCTACCCCGGCGTCTGGCGGCACGGCGACTGGATCAAGATCGACGACGACGGGAGCTGCGTCATCTACGGCCGCTCCGACTCCACCCTCAACCGGGGCGGCGTCCGGATGGGCACGAGCGAGTTCTACCGGGTGGTCGAGCGGTTCGAGGACATCGCCGACAGCCTGGTCATCGACACCGGCGTGCTCGGCCAGGAGGGCAGGCTGCTGCTGTACGTGACCCTGGCCGAGGGGGCCGAGCTGACCGACGAGCTGACGCGCGCCCTGTGCGTGGCGCTGCGCGACGAGCTGTCGCCCCGGCACGTGCCCAACGAGATCCGGGCGGTCCCCGGGATCCCGCGCACCCTGTCGGGCAAGAAGCTGGAGGTGCCGGTCCGCAGAATCCTCCTCGGCACCCCCGTCGAGCAGGCCGCCAACCCCGACGCCATGGCCAACCCGGAGGTCCTGGAGCACTTCAGGCTAGACCCCCTGAGGGAGCCGGAACAGGCGTGACGGGTCGTAGACGGCCTTGACCTGGGCCAGGCGGGCGGCGTTCGCCCCGTAGTAGGCGGTACGCCAGTTCTTCAGGTCCGGGTCGATGTAGTTGACGTAGGCGTGCTCGCCGAAGTGCGGGGCCATGGCGCTCTGGATCCGGCGCAGCCAGGCGCGGTCGTTGCCCTCCTGGTAGTACTGCACGCTGTACAGCGCCGCCCGGTGGGGGAAGGCCGTCGCGTCGGGCCGTACCCGGGCGACGGCGCCGCCCATGGCGTCGAACAGCACCGAGTGCGGCCCGGGGCGGCTCACCTCGGCCACCAGCGCCCGCACCCCGTCGGGGGTGAGCGGCCGGTAGGCCAGGTGTGACTTGGCGGCGAAGGCGGCCCGGCCCAGCCGCCCGTGCGGCGAGGGATGGCACTGGTCCACGGTCAGCGACGAGCACCCGCCCATCACCTTCATCGCCTGGAGGTACGAGGTCCGGTAGACGGTGCGGGACGCCGGGCGGCCGATCCGGGCCACGACGGGGGCGAGCAGCCGATCCAGCTCGGCCTTGCCGCCCAGGTGCACCCCGGTGATCCGCACCTCCGGCCCGCCCGGGTCGCGCGTGAGGTGCAGCGTGGACCACAGCTCGTCGGGCGCGGCGGGCGCCCACTCCTGCCAGGCCGCCAGCGCGGCCGCCGCCTTCGCCCAGGTCCAGCGCAGGAAGAACACGTTCAGGTCGCTCGTCGCGTGGGTGCGGAACGTGAACGACACGGCGACGCCGAAGTTGCCGCCGCCACCTCCCCGGCACGCCCAGAACAGGTCGGGATGGTTCCGCTCGTCGCAGTCCAGCACCCGGCCGTCGGCCGTCACGATCCGTACGGACTCCAGCGTGTCGCAGGTCAGGCCGTACTTCCTGGACAGCACGCCGATGCCGCCGCCCAGCGCGAGGCCGCCCACCCCGACCGTGGGGCAGGTGCCTGCCGGGACGCCCACCCCGTGCCGGGCCAGCGTGGAGTACACGTCGATCAGCTTGGCCCCGGCCCCGACCGTCGCCCGGCCGTCCGCGTAGCCGACCTTGTTCATCCGGGAGACGTCCACGACCAGGCCGGTGCCGCTGGACCAGCCCGCGTAGGAGTGGCCGCCGGAGCGGGCGGTGACCGGCAGCCCGTTCGCGCGGACGAACGCCAGGCAGCGCGCGACGTCGGCCGGGCCGGCGCAGTAGGCGACGCCGCGCGGCCTGATCCGGTCGAAGACCGGGTTGAACAGGCGGCGGGCCGAGCCGTAGCCGGAGTCGCCGGGCAGCACCAGCGTGCCCGACAGCCCGCGCCGCAGTTTCGCCCAGTCCGGCGCCCGGGTGTGCCCGGTGGAGAGCACGGGAGCCAGCACAGGGGCGAGCGCCGCGGCGCGGAGGAAGTGGCGGCGGTCCATGATCGGCTCCCAGCGGTCATCGTCGGTACATCCGGTGAGATGCCGCCGTGGACGTGCGGGTTCATCACGATCTGATGTATGCGCGCAGGACACGCCCGTCGCAGGCGCGCGCGGGGAGCCCCGGGCCCGCCGGAGCCCCTCCCGGCGGGCCCGGGGCCGCTCAGCCCGTGCGCGCCATCGACGACTCGGCCAGGCGCAGCGCCAGCGCGGGGCACATGTCGACCGCGCGGCGCGCCTCCTTCGCCATCCAGCCCGGCACGGTCCGGAACGAGGGGAAGCCGTACTCGTCCAGCTCCACGAACTCCGGCAGCAGGTGCGCGCACAGCCCGTGCCCCTGGCAGCGGGTCCAGTCCACGTCCAGCCGGTACTCCGGCTCCACCTCCTGCTCCGGCAGCGGCAGCACGCCGAGCACCGGCCGGCCGCACGAGCCGAACTCCAGGTGCAGCGCGATGTCGCTCTCGAACGCGTCCAGCGCCGACAGCACGAACTTGGCCGTGCCGTCCGGGTGGAAGCACGCGCCCCGCCGCTCGACGGCCCGCACCGCCCGGCGCACGGCGTCGGTCGAGCCGGTCCCGTCCGCCAGCGCGAGGAGCTGCCGGGCGACGTCCGGCAGGCCCAGCCGGCACGGGCCGCACTGGCCGGCCGACTGCGCGGCCAGGTAGGCGGCCACCCGGGCCGCCTCGCCCAGCGGGCAGGTCGCCTCGCCCAGCGGCACGATGATCCCCGCGCCGAGGTCGGCGCCGGCCTGCTTCATGCCCTCGCGGGAGATGACCGCCGACACGGCCGCCTGGGGCGTCAGGAAGGCGCCGTGGTAGCCGCCCATCAGCACGCCCTCGCCCGGCTCGGCGTCGCACAGGTCGAGCACGTCGGCCAGCAGCGTGCCCGTCTGCGCCTCGATGACCACGTTGGTCGCGGCGCCGCCGCTGACCGTGAGCAGCACGGTCCCGGGCTCCTTGCTGGTGCCCACCTCGGCGTACTTCTCCGGGCCCAGCTCGGCGAGCAGGGCGAGCTGGGCGAAGGTCTCGGTGTTGGACAGCAGGGTAGGCAGGCCGTCCACGCCGCTCGTCGCGGCCCGCTTCTTGCGGCCCGGCGGGATGCCCTCCAGGCCGTTCACGGCGCGGACGAGTGCCCCGCCCTCGCCGGAGATGAACCGCTCCTCGATCCCGACCACGCGGATCGGGATGTGGCTCTCGGTCGCGCCCGCGACCTTGGCGGCGCGCCGCTCGGCCACGGCGGCGGCGATGGAGGACTCGGCCACCTCGCCGCGGGCGGTGGCGACGATCACCTCGCGGGCGTTCAGCGCCTCGGCGGCCAGCACGGCGCCGTCGAGGACGAGATGGGGGGCGCGGATGAGCAGCATCGCGTCCTTCGAGCTGGCCGGCTCGCCCTCGGCGCCGTTGACCAGCACCACGCTCTCGCGGGAGCCGGCGGCGTCGGCGACGGCGCGCAGCTTGCGGCCGAAGGGGAAGGCGGCGCCGCCCCGGCCGCGCATGTCGACCTCGTTCA
The DNA here is from genome assembly GCF_040605905.1 of Nonomuraea sp. NPDC005501. NCBI lineage: Bacteria > Bacillati > Actinomycetota > Actinomycetes > Streptosporangiales > Streptosporangiaceae > Nonomuraea > Nonomuraea sp. NPDC005501. The sequence continues at coordinate 40,241 of NZ_JBEXDT010000037.1, forward strand.
CCTCCGCGATGAGGGTCTCCACGTCGCGGGGGGCGGGCTCGCCGTGCAGCGTGCGGTGCGCCGGCAGGTCGAGCCGCCTGGTGTGGTCCAGCCCGGCGGTCAGCCGGGCGGGGCCCAGCCGCAGCACATCCGGTGCTCGGTGCGGGATCACAACGTCTCCTGGATGGTCGTCTCCTGGGGGGCGAGGAGAGAGATCTCCTTGGTGATGCGGAGGTCCCCGGGAGCGGGGGTCTCCTGAAAAGCGAGGAGCCCCGTGGGAGCGGGGGTCTCCTGGGAGGCGCGGGGCGGGATCATCCCGCCTCCCTGTACTTCCGCCGTGCGGCGGCCAGGCTGACCGGGGCGTCGACCTCCTTCAGGCGGCGAGCCGCGGGCGCGTCGGAGACCGCGGGAGTGGGCACGAGCTCCGGCCGTACCGCCGGGCGCAGGACCGTGGCCAGCACCCGGACGAGCAATGCCGACCCGACCGCCGCCAGGCAGGCCGAGTACGACCAGGTGACCCAGGCCGCGGCGTTACGGCCGGCGGTCAGCCCGTGCAGGATGGCCACCGGCCAGGCCAGGTAGGCGCCGGCGTGCATCGTCCGCCACATCCACGGCTTGCCCGTCACCGCGAAGCGTCCCCGGATGACGCCCGTCACCACGACCGCGATCATGAGGTTGGAGGCGAGGGCGCCGAAGCCCACCCAGACACCGGCCACGGGGATCACGGCCGCGGCCGGCGGGACGTGGCCGAGGCTGACCATGAGACCGATGTGGGTGAACATGTAACCCATGCCGATCGCGGCGGTGGCCCGGTGTGCGAGCTGGGCCCTGACGCGGTTCGACGGGGAGAGGAAGACGCGCTCGGTCGTGAGCAGGCCGAGCCCGACGGTGGCGGTCAGCAGCACCAGGGCGAAGACCCCGGCGTAGAACTCGAGGAAGCTCACCCCCTGACCGAACACGGACATGCCGCGGTCGGTCCTGGTCAGGGCGAAGGCCGACAGGGCCAGCGCCATGATGGCCGCGCTCAAGCCGAGCCGGACGTTCCTGGTGTCCAGCTTGGCCGGCGCGTGCCGAGGGTGTCGTCTGTGGAGCATTCTTTCCCTCCAAGGTCAGTTGAGGGTGCGCCTCGGGAGGGTCCGGGCCGTTCTGATCCTTCGCCGTCCACCCAGATCGCCCGTCCGGCGCCCGCCGGCCCGTGACCGCCGCTCCGGCTTGCCGCCGCGCCTGCCCGGGGAGGCGGGCTCGTGCGCGGTACGGCGGGAGGGCGGTGTCGGGTGGCGGGGCCGGCGGGCGACCCGGTGGATGGCGCGTGATCAGGTCAGCAGCGGCGGCCCCGGTTGATGCAGTCGACCACGAAGGACATCAGCCGGTCGGGCATGACGTTGGCGAAGTCCGCGTGGTCGGTGATGGGGTTGTGCTGCTGTTCGGGGAAGGCGTCCACGGCGAACGAGGGACCCTGCGGAACGCTGTAGGAGAGGGTCATCCGCAGCTGCGGAACAGCCTTCATACCTCCGGGGCAGGCACCGCTCTGGTCAGGGAAGACCAGGTGCGTGCGGTGGTTGGCGCTGTCGGTGTTCTGCCCGTCCCAGCAACTCGGGAAGTCCAGAATACGCAGCACCTGACTACCCCGCGGGCAAAGCGGATATTTCGTGGTGATTCGGTTCTGGAAGCCGGTGCAGCTCCAGGCCGCGCGGGCGTTGGCCCCGCCGTTCGTGGCCGCCTTGGCGTCACCGGTGATCAGTCGCAGGAACCGCGGCATGGCCGTCACCCGGGACGTCGGGTTGCCGCGGAACTGGAGCGTCACCGAGCGGGCACGCAGCACCTGGCCGACGTTGCCGTCCGGGTCGTTGACGTTCACGTCCACCTTGCGGTCGCGGAGCACCGGCCAGAAGTACGTCGACTTGTCGCCGAACCGGCACGTCGTTCCCGCCGCCGAGAGGCTCTCGTCGGTCGAGAACCCGTTCGTGGACAGGTTGCCCACGTAGTCGTGCAGGTGGTGGGCGCCGTTCGACACGCCCGGCGCGACGATGAAGTTGTCCGGGTTGTTGTGCCCGTTGCGGTTGGTGCCGCACGCGGAGACGAACGTGCCACGCGAACCGCCCCGGCCGCCACGAGGCGGGTCGATCGAGGTCTGCTGGACCTGGCGGATGTCGACGAAGTCGGTCAGGAACGGGCCCAGGTCGGCGCACTCCGCCTCGCCGCCGCCGGTGGCCGTGGGGGACGGCGTGGCGGTGGGCCGCCGGGTCGGCTGCTGCTGGTTGCCCCGGCCGCGCCGGCGGAACAGCGGGTTCGCCGACTGGGTGGGCTGGGCCGCCTGCTGGTCGTTCTGGTCCTGGCCGTTCTCGTCGGCCTGCTGGTCGCCCTGGTCCTGCCGGCCCTGGTCCTGGTTGTCCTGGTCCTGGCCGTTCGGGTCGGGTGCCGGGGAGAGCGCACCGCCGCCGTCGCCCTGCTGGTCGGTGTTCTGCTGCTGGTCGCCGTTGCGCTGGTTCGTGTTCTGCTGCCGGCCGTCGGGGGGCTGGTTGGCCTGGTCCGGGTCCTGGTTCTGGTTGTTCTGGTCCTGACCCTGGTCCTGCCGGCCTTGGTCCTGGTTGCCCTGGTCCTGCTGGCCCTGGTCCTGCTGGCCTTGGTCCTGCTGGCCTTGGTCCTGGTTGTCCTGGTCCTGGCCGTCCGGCGCCTGCGTGGGCTGCCCCTGGCGCTGGGCCCTCGTCGTCGTCTGCTCCTGGTGGCCCTGGCCTGCGGGGTCGCAGTGGTCGGCGAGCGCCGGGCTGACGCTGAAGACGGCCGCGGACACCAGACCGCCGGCCACCACGGCCAGGGCGGACATGGCCGCGGCCATGCGTCTCGACTTACTCATGGTTGTCTCCTTGTTTCGACCGCCGCGGGGGCGGGTGGAGTGGCCGAGGGGGTCGGGGGCTCGGGCAGCTCGTCGAAGTCGACCAGGCCGGTGGACTCCAGCAGCGTCATGTGCTTCATGACCACGTTCACCGCCTGCTGGGCGAACTTGCGCACCTCGCCGTTCCGGGTCCCGGATCGGACGCCCGCCACGACGGTGAAGACCTTCCCGTGCGCCGCGCGCAGCAGGTTGGCGAAGTCGCGGTCGAAGGCGGGGCCGTTCTCGGCCGCCAGTTGAGCCATCCAGCTCTGCTGGTCGGGATTGGGCTGGTCGGGCAGCGGCACGCCCAGCTTGGCCGCGAGCCGGCGGGTGACCACGTCCAGCTTGGTGTGGTCCTCCACCAGATGCATGCCGACGTCCTTGACCCGATCGGACCCCGCGCGTTCCTGCGCGTACCGTCCGACGGGTATCTCCCAGAGCCCTGCCTGCCGTACCTTGACCAGGAGGTCGCGGTCGGCCGGCCCCAGCGGGCCGGAGGGCAGCACCGTCCACTCGGCGGACACGGGCGCGGCCGACGATGGCATGACCAGGAAAATCGTCGCCACCGCGGCCACGGCGAAGCCGCCGAACATGAGGACCTCACCGCGTAGAAGCCTGTGCATGACCGGAGGTACGCGGAGCCTCCAGGACCGGTTCACTCATAGCGGCGAATAGTCAGAAATGACTGGAGTTATCGGAGTGGCTACCGGACGCATAACGAAGGTGTAAAGATGTGCCCCGTGCTAAGTCACCTCGACGGCAGGTTCGAGAGTGCGGATGCCGAGGCGGAGCATCGCATCGCGGTGCTCTACCAGGAGTTCGGCGGCCCTCTGCTGCGCCACATACGCAAGTCGACCGGTAACGATCTTCAATGGGCTGAGGACGTCGTACAGGAGACGCTCGTCAGGGCCTGGCGTAACTCGGCAAGACTGCAATGGGAACCGAGTCTCATCTGGGCGTGGCTGCTGACCGTGGCCCGCCGCATCGTGATCGACGGTCGCCGGCGCAAGAGCGTCCGGCCCCATGAGGTCGAACCCCCCGAAGTCGACATGTTGGCGGTCCCCGACGGGTCCGAGCGGGCGTTGTCGGCGATCGTCGTCGCCGACGCGCTGCGGAGCCTGTCGGAGGAGCACCGCGAAGTCATTGAGCAGACCTATCTCCGGGACCGTACGATAAGCGAGGCGGCGGAGATACTGGGGATCCCACCGGGTACGGTGAAGTCAAGGCTGTATTACGGGATCCGCGCTCTGCGCGAGCTTCTGCGGGACAAGGGGGTAGCCGGCTGATGCACGAAGAGGTGGCCGCTTACGTCCTTGGCGTCCTCGACGAAGAGGAGCTGGAGGCGTTCGAGCGTCACCTCGACGCGTGCGCGTCATGCCAGGAGGAGCTCAAGGAGCTGGCCACGCTCCCCGACCAGCTCGACGAGTTGAAGCACCACCCCTCCGCCTCCGAGGACGATCCCCCCATGTCGATGTCACGTTGACGTCTTCGCCCTTTTCGGGTGATATCGGTACGGCAAGGCATGCGTCCGGCCGACCGAAGGCCGGGCGATCTGGGGGAGGTGTTCGGTGGGGCCCGACACGGCTGCGCCCATCCTCCCGTACGGATGGGCCGGCGAAGAAGGCGGCCCGCCATCCCGCGGCGCTTTGCCGCGTCGGCACGGCACTCCCTTCTCCAAGGCGGGCGCGCCCGCCTTGTGGGATGCTGGTGGCACCGCCTTTTCCCAGCGTGGCCTGCCGCTTCACCGCGGCGGCCCCCGCATGCGGACCGGCGCCGTGCCGGACACAGAAGGTCCGGGCACGGGCGGTCCGAAGGGCCCTTGCCGTCCGCGGGCGATGACGCGCGCGTACTACTTCCCGCCCCCGTGGGAACCAGAGGCCTGGCTATGAACATGTATGGCAAACCCTCACAAAGGAGTGAGAGCGACATGCCGCTCGACGAGGCCAAGCTCGACGAGGCCAAGGACGAGTTGCTCCAGCGAGCCGCGCAGAGGTACGCGGCCGTGAGCGACCACATGAGTCCAGAGGAGGCACTGGCCCTGCTGCGGGTGTACTACCGGCACGTGGCGCCGGAGGACCTGCTCGACCGCGGCCCCGTCGAGGTGTACGGCCCGGCCATGTCCCAGCGACGGCTGGCCGCGGTGCGCCCGCAGGGCCGCGCGACGGTCCGGGTCTACACCCCCACGGTGGCCGAGCACGGCTGGGACCCCGGCCGCTCGGTGGTGGAGGTGGTCACCGACGACATGCCGTTCCTGGTCGACTCCGTCACGATGGAGCTCGACCGGCACGACATCGGCATCCACCTGCTCGTCCACCCCCAGATGAGGGTGCGCCGCGACATGACGGGCCGCATGCTCGGCCGCGGCCAGGAGGACGTCACCGGCCAGCTCATGGTCGAGTCGTGGATGCACCTGGAGATCGACCGGCAGACCGACCCCGAGGCGCTCAAGCGGCTGGAGGGCGACCTCCAGCGGGTGCTGGCCGACGTCCGGCACGCGGTCGAGGACTTCTCGAAGATGCGGGCCCTGGCCGTGCAGACCGCCGAGGACCTGTCGATGAACCCGCCGCCGCTGGAGCCGGCCGAGGTCGAGGACAGCCTCGACCTGCTGCGCTGGCTCGCCGACGGGCACTTCACGTTCCTCGGCTACCGCGAGTACCGCCTGGAGAGCACCGACGAGGGCGACGCGCTGCGCGCGCTGCCCGGCACGGCGTTCGGCATCCTGCGCGACGACAAGATCGGCTCCACCAGCTTCTCCGTGCTGCCGCCCGAGGTGCGCGCGAAGGCCCGCGAGAAGCAGCTCCTCATCATCACCAAGGCCAACTCCCGCGCCACCGTCCACCGGGCCGCCTACCTCGACTACATCGGGGTGAAGCTGTTCTCGCCCGAGGGCGAGGTCATCGGCGAGCGCCGCTTCCTCGGCCTGTTCACCCACGTGGCCTACAACGAGTCGATCTCCCGGATCCCCGTGCTGCGGCGCAAGCTGGGCGCGGTCCTGGAGCGCGCCGGGCTCGCCGCCGACAGCCACGACGGCAAGGACCTCATCGAGATCCTGGAGACGTTCCCGCGCGACGAGCTGTTCCAGACCTCGATCGACCAGCTCCTGCCGATCGCGCTGGGCGTGCTGCGGCTGCGCGAGCGCAAGCAGGTCAAGCTGTTCCTGCGCCGCGACGACTACGGCCGCTACATCTCCTGCCTCATCTACCTGCCGCGCGACCGCTACACCACGCAGGTACGGCTCAAGATGCAGGAGGTGCTGCTGAAGGCGCTCGGCGGCAGGTCGCTCGACTACAGCGCGATGATCGGCGAGTCGGCCCTGGCCCGGCTGCACGTCGTCGTGCGCGGCGAGCGGGGCAAGCAGCTGCCGCAGCCCGAGGTGGACGTCGAGGAGCTGGAGGCGCGGCTGGCCGCGATCACCCGCTCCTGGCCCGACGACCTGGCCGTGGCGCTGACCGAGACGTCCTCCGAGGAGGAGGCGCCCCGCCTGGTCAGGCGCTACCAGCAGGCGTTCCCCGAGGGGTATAAAGCGGACTTCTCGCCCGAGACGGCCGTCGCCGACGTGCGCCGGCTGGAGCGGCTGGCCGCCGGCGACGACGACGCCATCGACATCGACCTGTACGTGCCGGACGACGCCGAGGAGGGCGAGCGGCGGCTGAAGATCTACAAGGTCGGCCGCCCGATCTCGCTGTCCAAGGCGCTGCCGCTCATCCAGCGGCTCGGCGTCGAGGTCGTGGACGAGCGCCCGTACGAGATCGACACGTACCGGACGGCCGTCCCCGACTCCGCCACCGGCGTCACCCTGGAGGAGAACTCCGGGGAGCCCGGCGAGGACGTCCGCAACTGCTGGATCTACGACTTCGGCCTGCGCTTCACCGCCTCGGAGGAGGCCGCCGGCGACGACGTCAAGCGCCTGTTCGAGGACGGCCTCGTCGCGCTGTGGAGCGGCCGGATCCAGGCCGACAACTTCAACGCGCTGATCCTGCGCGCCGGCCTGACCTGGGAGCAGGTCGAGATCCTGCGGGTCTACGCCAAGTACCTGCGCCAGGCGGGCAGCGCCTACTCCGAGCGGTACATGGAGCGGGTGCTGACCGGCAACGTCCGGCTGTCGCGCCTGCTGGTGCGGCTGTTCGAGGCCCGGCTCGACCCGCGGCGCTCCGAGGACGCGCGCGCCGACCTGGCCGGCGCCCTGGAGGAGGAGATCCTGGGCGCGCTCGACGAGGTCGCCTCGCTCGACGAGGACCGGATCCTGCGGGCGTACCTGGAGATGATGCGGGCGACGCTGCGCACCAACTACTTCCAGACGGTCGACGGGCGTCGCAAGCCGTACATCTCGCTGAAGTTCGACTCGCAGGCGATCAGCGCGCTGCCGCTGCCACGGCCCAAGTACGAGATTTTCGTGTACTCGCCGCGCGTCGAGGGCGTCCACCTGCGTTTCGGCAAGGTGGCCCGGGGCGGCCTGCGCTGGTCGGACCGGATGGAGGACTTCCGGACGGAGGTCCTCGGCCTGGTCAAGGCGCAGATGGTGAAGAACACCGTCATCGTGCCGACCGGCTCCAAGGGCGGGTTCGTCGTCAAGCGGCCCCCGGCGTCCGGCTCCCGCGAGGAGGTGCTGGCCGAGGGCGTGGCCTGCTACCGGATGTTCATCTCCGGCCTGCTCGACGTCACCGACAACCTCGTCGACGGCAAGGTCGTGCCGCCGGCCGACGTCGTCCGGCACGACGGCGACGACCCCTACCTGGTCGTGGCCGCCGACAAGGGCACCGCGACGTTCTCCGACATCGCCAACGGCGTGGCCAAGGAGTACGGCTTCTGGCTGGGCGACGCCTTCGCCTCCGGCGGCTCCATCGGCTACGACCACAAGGTCATGGGCATCACCGCCCGCGGCGCCTGGGAGTCGGTCAAGTACCACTTCCGCACCATGGGGGTGGATGTCCAGAGCACCGACTTCACCGTGGCGGGCGTCGGCGACATGTCCGGGGACGTGTTCGGCAACGGCATGCTGCTGTCACGGCACATCCGCCTGGTCGCCGCGTTCGACCACCGCCACATCTTCATCGACCCCACGCCCGACGCCGCCGCCTCCTTCGCCGAGCGGCAGCGCCTGTTCGAGCTGCCCCGCAGCTCCTGGGCCGACTACGCGCCCGAGCTGATCTCCCCCGGCGGCGGCGTCTTCCCGCGCACCGCCAAGTCGATCTCCATCACCCCGCAGATGCGCGAGGCGCTCGCCCTGCCCGCCGGCGTCAACTCCCTGGCGCCCAACGACCTGATCAGCGCCATCCTCAAGGCCCCGGTCGACCTGCTGTGGAACGGCGGCATCGGCACCTACGTCAAGGCGAGCGCCGAGTCCAACGCCGACGTCGGCGACAAGGCGAACGACCCGCTCCGCGTCGACGCCGCCGACCTGCGCTGCAAGGTCATCGGCGAGGGCGGCAACCTCGGCTTCACCCAGCTCGCCCGCATCGAGTTCGCGCTCAACGGCGGCCTGGTCAACACCGACTTCATCGACAACTCCGCGGGCGTCGACACCTCCGACCACGAGGTGAACATCAAGATCCTGCTCGACCAGGTCGTCCGCGACGGCCGGCTCACCGACACGCAGCGCAACGAGGTCTTCACCTCGATGACCGACGAGGTCGCGCACCTCGTCCTGCGCGACAACCACGCGCAGAACGTGGTGCTCGCCGCCGCCCGCGCCCAGGCCGTGGAGATGCTCCACATCCACGCCCGCTACCTGCGGCGGCTCGAACGCGAAGGGCTGGTCAACCGGGAGCTGGAGTTCCTGCCGTCGGACAAGACGCTGGCCGAGCGCCGCCAGGCCCGGCTCGGGCTCACCGCGCCCGAGTTCTCGGTCCTGCTCGCCTACACCAAGCTGGTGGTGGACGCCGAGCTGCTCGCCTCCGACCTGCCCGACGACCCGTACCTCGCGTCCTGGCTGGTGTCGTACTTCCCGTCGGCGCTGCGCCAGCGGTTCCGGGAGTACATGGACGCCCACCCGCTGCGCCGCGAGATCATCACGACCTGCGTGGTGAACGAGCTGGTCAACTCCATGGGCACCACGTTCATGTTCCGCTTCGCGGAGGAGACCGGCGCCTCGACGCCCGACATCGTGCGCGCCTACCTGGTCGCCCGCGAGGTCTTCGACCTGCCCAGCTTCTACCGCCAGGTGGAGGAGCTGGACAACGTCGTCGACACGAGCACGCAGATCGCCATGCTGCTGGAGGCCCGCAAGCTGGCCGAGCGCGGCACCCGCTGGCTGCTCACCAACCGCCGCCCGCCGCTCGACCTCGCGGGCTCGGCCGGCTTCTTCCTCAAGGGCGTCAACGGCCTGCTCGCGCACATCCCCAAGCTGCTCACCGGCCCCGACCTGGCGGCCTTCGAGGAGCGCCGCGACTCCTTCGTGGCCCGGGACGTACCCGTGGACCTGGCCGAGCGGGTCGCGGCGATGGTGCCGGCCTACTCCACGTTCGACCTGGTGGAGGTCTCGGCGGTGACGGAGCGGCCGGCCAACGAGGTGGCCGAGGTCTACTTCGACCTGGCCGACCGGCTCCAGCTCGCCCGGCTCCGGGAGCGCGTCATCGCCCTGCCGCGTGACAACCGGTGGAACGCGATGGCCCGCTCGGCGCTGCGCGACGACCTCTACGCCGCGCACGCCTCGCTCACCCGCGACGTCCTGGCCCACAGCACGTCCGGTCTGTCGCCGGAGGAGCGGCTGGCCCTGTGGACGGAGGCCAACTCGGCCGCCGTCAGCCGCGCCAGGCAGACGCTGTCGGAGATCTGGGAGAGCGACAACTTCGACCTGGCCACGCTCTCGGTCGCGCTGCGCGCCGTCCGCACGCTGGTCGCCACCAGCAACCTCCCGCACGCCGAGTCCTGACTCACCGGTACGGCCCGTCCCGCCGCGGGCGGGCCGTACCGCCTCGACCGCCCCGGCTCACTCGCCCGAGGCGCGGGTGAGTGAGCCCTCATGGGCGATGACCCGGGCCGCGGCCGGAGCCGAAGCCGGGGGGACGACCGTGGCGTACTGGTGGGTCTCGGTCAGCTTCAGCGTGCGCCGGACCGTCTTGGTGTCGATCGCCCACTCGGCGTCGTCGGGCACCGGGATGCCGGGGCCCTTCTCGTCCGTCCGCGTCGTCGTGGTCGTGTTGCGCGACAGGGAGTACTGGATCAGCGCGCCGCCGTCGCGGGTGCGCAGCGCGTAGACCGGGTAGTCGTTGCCGCTGAAGATCGAGTCGTAGCTCAAGCCGGACCCCTTGGCCTGCTCGCGCTCATGGCTGATCTCCTCGGCGAGGTCGGTGGTGTAGGGGCCGGGCGCGATCAGGCCGGCCGTCACGCCGGTGGCGCCCGCCTCGGCCACGGTCGCGTGCAGGGGGCCCATGTACTGCGGGCTGATGGTGACGCTCTTGTCGCCCAGGGCCAGCGCCGTCGCGTAGCCCTCGGCGTCGAGCTGGACCGGCGGCGGGTCCTGCCCGTCGAGCAGCCGCGTGACCGCGCTGATCTGCCACTCGGCGCCCTTGGCGAAGGTCACCAGGGTCGGATGGCCGTCGCGGGTCACCAGCGCCGTGAACCACGGCGCCGGCGCTCCGGGGCCGGTCGGGAAGCGCGGAACGTACAGGACGGGCGAGCCCCATTCGTAGCGCTGCGGACGGAAGCCGGTGGACTGGTAGGCGGCGGTGGTGAGCTGGGCCTCGGCGTCCCGGGTGAGGTCGAGCGCGTCGCGCAGCGTGCCGTCGCGCAGCTTGGGCGCGGCGGCCCGCAGCACGTCGTCGGTGGCCGTCAGCGTGGAGAACACCTCGCCGGCCTGCGCGGGCGTGACGGCCGGCAGCGGCAGCGCCGGCGCGGCGGACGCCGAGGAGGTGACAGCGGCGCCCGTGGGGGCCGGCACGGGCGCGGCCGGACCGCTCGAACAAGCGACCGCACCGGCCAGCAGCCCGCCGGCGAGCGCCAGCGCCTTCAGCCGACCGTATGCACGCACCTCGCCATGTTATTCGGGCGCGCGAGGGTCGCGTACCCTTGGGAGACGTGGCAGTCATCGATCCGGCAGAAGAGATCAACGAGCTCGCGGGCACGCTCCGGAGCATCCAGGACGTCCTCGACCTCGACGGGATGCGCAAGCAGATCGAGGAGCTGGAGCAGCAGGTGGCCGCCCCCGACCTGTGGGACGACCCCGAGCAGGCCCAGAAGGTCACCAGCAAGCTGTCCCACCTCCAGAGCGAGCTCAACCGGGTGGACGGGCTGGCGCGCCGGATGGACGACCTGACCGTCCTCTACGAGCTGGCCGCCGAGGAGGCCGACGACGACACGCGGGCCGAGGCCGACAAGGAGCTGGCCACGCTGCGCTCCGACATCGGCGCGCTGGAGGTCCGCACCCTGCTGTCGGGCGAGTACGACGCGCGCGAGGCGCTCGTCACGATCAACTCCCAGGCCGGCGGCGTCGACGCCGCCGACTGGGCCGAGATGCTGCTGCGCATGTACCTGCGCTGGGCCGAGCGCAAGGGCTACCCGACCGAGGTCTACGAGACCTCCTACGCGGAGGAGGCCGGCATCAAGTCGGCCACGTTCACGGTCAAGGCCCCCTATGCCTACGGCACGCTGCGCGGCGAGCACGGCACCCACCGCCTGGTGCGCATCAGCCCGTTCGACAACCAGGGCCGCCGGCAGACCTCGTTCGCCGGCGTGGACATCGTGCCGGTCGTCGAGCAGACCGACCACATCGACATCAACGAGGACGAGATCCGCGTCGACGTCTACCGCTCCTCCGGCCCCGGCGGCCAGGGCGTCAACACGACCGACTCGGCGGTCCGCATCACCCACCTGCCGACCAACATCGTCGTCTCCTGCCAGAACGAGCGCTCCCAGCTCCAGAACCGCGCGACGGCCATGGTCGTGCTCCAGGCCAAGCTGCTGGAGCGCAAGCGCCAGGAGGAGGCGGAGAAGATGTCGGAGCTGCGCGGCGCCACCACCACGTCATGGGGCACGCAGATCCGCAACTACGTGCTGCACCCGTACCAGATCGTGAAGGACCTGCGCACGGGCACGGAGGCGGGCAACCCGACGGCGGTCCTGGACGGCGACCTCGACGGGTTCATCGAGTCGGAAATCCGGTGGATGCGCCGGCAGGAGTCGGAGACCGCCTAGAGACGGCTCAGGTGCTCGAGCACCAGGGTCAGGAACAGCAGCGCGAGCAGCAGCCCGACGATGAGAGCGGGTGACAGCCCGGCGAAGCCGTGGTTGTGCAGCCGCTCGCGATTGGCGCGGCACAAGGCACAGCGCCCCTCGATGACGGGGTGGGCGCACTGCGCGCAGACGAGGTGTTGGCAACTCATGTCAGCCCCAAGTGTAGCCGCACAATCGTTTTGTTTCCGTTATGGACGTTCCATGCCAGTCTTCCCCCTAGACTGTCCTCTGGCCAATCGGAACGTCGATCATTGGTAAAACCTGGCGTCCCCGATAGCCGCGCGGCGGGAAGTGGGCATGTGCCACCCTCGCTTCCGTCCTGACCCCTAGACTGGCATGCCGTGATGCTCTCGTGATCCATTTCGATAATGTCACCAAGGTCTACGCGAACCAGAACCGGCCCGCGCTCGACCACGTCTCGGTTGACGTGGACAAGGGCGAGTTCGTGTTCCTCGTCGGTCCCTCGGGATCAGGCAAGTCCACGTTCCTGCGCTTGGTACTCAAGGAGGAGCGACCCAACTCCGGCGCCATCCACGTCGCCGGCAAGGACCTGGGCCGCCTCTCCAACTTCAAGGTGCCGCACCTGCGCCGCCGCATCGGCTGCGTGTTCCAGGACTTCCGCCTGCTCCCGAACAAGAACGTCTACGAGAACGTGGCGTTCGCGCTCGAGGTCATCGGCAAGCCGCGGCGGTTCATCCGCAAGGTGGTGCCCGAGGTCATCGAGCTGGTCGGCCTGGAGGGCAAGGCGCACCGGATGCCCGACGAGCTGTCCGGCGGCGAGCAGCAGCGCGTCGCCATGGCCCGCGCGTTCGTCAACCGGCCGATGATCCTGCTGGCCGACGAGCCGACGGGCAACATCGACCCGGCGACGAGCATCGGCATCATGAAGGTGCTCGACCGGATCAACCGGACCGGCACTACTGTCGTCATGGCCACGCACGACGCGGCCATCGTCGACTCCATGCGCAAGCGTGTCGTGGAGCTGGAGGACGGCAAGATCGTCCGCGACCAGTCGCGTGGCGTTTACGGCCAGGCGTACTGACAGGGAGCAGCAGGCAAACCATGCGGGCGAATTTCATCTTCTCCGAGGTCTGGATCGGCCTCCGTCGCAACCTGACCATGACGATCGCGGTGGTGATCACCGTGGCGGTCGGCATGGCGATGCTGGGCGTCGGCTTGATGATCAACGCCCAGGTCGGCATGATGAAGGACTTCTGGTACGACAAGGTCGAGATCTCGGTCTTCCTCTGTGACAGGACCTCGCCCGCCGAGTCGTGCGGCGGCAAGGCCATCACTCCACAGCAGACCGCGGCGCTCAAGGACAAGCTCCTCAAGACCACCGGCGTCGCCGATGTCATCTACGAGGACCAGACGCAGGCCTACGAGAACTTCAAGCAGACCTACGCCTCCAACAAGGCGCTGCTCGCGGCCACGACGGTCAAGGACATGCCGACCTCGTTCCGGGTGAAGCTGAAGGACCCCGACATCTACCAACCTGTCATCCAGGCGATGCAGGGACAGCAGGGCGTCTCTCAGGTGATCAACCAGAAGGAGCTGATCGGCAAGTTCTTCGGCATGCTGGACACGCTCAGATCCGGGGCCCTCACGGTGGCCATCATCCTGGTGCTCGCCGCCGCCCTGCTGATCGGCAACACGGTGCGGCTGTCGGCCTTCAACCGCCGCCGCGAGACCGGGATCATGCGACTGGTCGGCGCCTCGAACCTGTACATCCAGCTCCCGTTCGTGATGGAAGGCATGATCGCCGGCCTGATCGGCGGCGTGCTGGCCGCGGTCATGCTCATCGTGGCGAAGGTCTTCATGTTCGAGGAGCTGAGCCGGTTCGTCGCCATCGGCGCCGAGCTGGGCTGGGACCAGGTGGCGCAGGCCATCACGCTGACCATGGTGATCGGCGTGGTGATCTGTGTGCTGGCCTCGTTCGTGACGCTCCGCCGCTATCTCAGGGTCTGAGCCGTGTTCATGGTCGCACTCCCGACGGACCTCCGTTGGCATCGCAGGCTCGCTCTCTGCGGTCCTGCTCGTCGCTCCGGACGCCGGTAAGGTCGAGGCATGCCACGTGAGACGGGGCGGAAGGTCATCGCCCAGAACAAGCGTGCTCGGCACGACTACCATGTCGAGGACACCTTCGAGGCGGGTCTGGTGCTGCAGGGCACCGAGGTCAAGTCCCTGCGCGAAGGACGCGCCTCGCTCGTCGACGGTTACGCCAGCATCGACGACGGAGAGGCGTGGCTGCTCAACGTCCACATCCCCGAGTACACCCAGGGGACGTGGACCAACCACGCCGCGCGCCGCAAGCGCAAGCTGCTGCTGCACCGCAAGGAGATCGCCAAGCTGGCCGCCAAGACCAAGGAGGGCGGCCTGACGATCGTGCCGCTCTCCCTGTACTTCAAGGACGGCCGGGCCAAGGTCGAGATCGGCGTGGCCCGGGGCAAGAAGGACTGGGACAAGCGGCAGTCGCTGGCCGAGCAGCAGGCCAAGCGGGAGATGGCCAGGGCACTGCGCCACCGCAACCGATGAGCCGTTCCCGTCTTCGCCGTACGCTGTCCGCGACGCTCGCCGTCGCGGCCGCGTCCACCACCCTGACCGGGTGCCTCGACGAGTCGTCGCCGCACGACGCGCTGCGCGACTTCCTCGTGGGCTGGCAGACGGGTGACTACACGCTCGCCGCCCGCCGTACCGACGGCGACGAGGCGGCGGTGCGCAAGACGCTCTCGGACGTGAAGGTGGAGCTGGACGCGGCGTCCTTCCGCTTCAAGATCAAGCGCGTCGGCCTGAACGGCGACGAGTCGCGGGCCGACTTCCGGGCCGAGGTCGACCTGGGCGAGAACAGCCCGCTCTGGGTCTACGACGGCACGCTGCCGCTGCACCTGGTCGACGGCGTGTGGAAGGTGCGCTGGTCGCCCTCGGTCATCCACCCGCAGCTCAAGGAGGGGCAGCGGTTCGCGGTGGACCCCCAGGCCATCCAGCGCAAGCCGATCGACGACCGCACCGGTCAGTCGCTGCAGACCTCCCAGGTGGTGTACGTGGCCGGGGTGCGCCCGTCGCAGCTCGGCGCGCGGGCCGAGGAGGTCGTCCAGCAGCTGTCGAAGGAGACGGGGTTCGCCCACGACCGGCTGCTCAACCGCATCCGGTCGTCGCCGCCCAACGAGTTCGTGCCGCTCGCCCACTTCGGCAGCAAGCGCTACCAGCAGCTGAAGGACAGGCTCGGGCAGATCGCGCAGCTCACGGTCCAGCCG
Organism: Nonomuraea sp. NPDC005501; assembly: GCF_040605905.1. Classification (NCBI taxonomy): domain Bacteria; kingdom Bacillati; phylum Actinomycetota; class Actinomycetes; order Streptosporangiales; family Streptosporangiaceae; genus Nonomuraea; species Nonomuraea sp. NPDC005501. The sequence continues at coordinate 55,517 of NZ_JBEXDT010000037.1, forward strand.
CAGGAGCAGCCGTTCGCGCCCAAGGAGCCCAAGGACATCGTGGGCAAGGTCAGCGCGCTCACGCCCCAGACCGAGCAGAAGCTCGGCGGGCCGCAGCGCGCCGGCGACTCCGTCGGCCAGAGCGGCCTGCAGAAGGCGTACCAGGACTACCTGACCGGCTCCACCCAGACCCGGGTGGTCATCCTCGACTCCAAGACCGGCAAGGAGGTCGCGCTGCTCAAGGAGTGGCCCGGCCGCAAGAACCAGCCGGTCAAGACCACCATCGACAGCTCCGTCCAGGAGGCCGCCGACCGGGCGCTCTCCGAGGGCGAGGCGGGCGCCCTCGTCGCGGTGGACAAGTCGACGGGGGAGATCCGGGCCGTCGCCACGAGCGGGATGAACCAGGAGAAGGACGCGCTGGCCGGCAAGTACCCGGCAGGCACCGCGTTCTCCATCGTGGCCACCGACGCCCTCGTCAAGGCGGGCGTGAGCACCAGGCTGCGGCTGGCGTGCCCGGCCGAGCGCACGGTCGGTGGCGCCCGGTTCGTCGAGACCGGCCAGGTGAGCGGCGTGTCAGAGGCGGCGCCGACGTTCCAGGAGAACTTCGCCAAGGGCTGCGTCACCGCGCTGGCCTCCCTCGCCCGCCGCGTCGACGCCGGAGCGCTCGCGCGCAGCGCCCAGGCGTTCGGCATCGGGCAGCCGTGGCAGCTCCCGCTCAAGTCGTTCAGCGGCTCGCTGGGGGAGCTCAGCAGCGACGCCGACAAGGCCAGGGCCATCGCGGGGCAGAACGTGCAGGTCAGCCCGCTGTCCATGGCGCTCGTCGCGGGGGCCGTGGCCTCCGGCACGTGGCGGCCGCCGGTGCTCGTCACCGACCCTGTCTCGCCCGACCCGGCCGGCGAGATCACGCCCGTACCCGCGCCGCGGCCGGTGCCGCTCGACCCGAAGGTCCGCACGGCGCTGACGGCGATGATGCGGGCCGGCGCAGCCGGCACGCCCGCGCAGGCGGGCGACGGCACCGTGTACGGCGTGACCGCGCCCGCGGGCGAGGAGGAGAGCCGGCAGCGGTGGTTCGTCGGCTGGCAGGGCGACCTGGCGATCGCCGTCCTGGCCAAGAGCTACGACCCGGCGGCCATCGCGGGCGAGTTCTTCGGCGCCCTGCGCGACCAGACCTGATCGCCCGCCCCCGGGTGAGGGCGCTCATGTCGTTCCGTGACCAGGTGCTGGCGCAACGCTGACACGAGGGAGCAACCCGGCGGGCCTCCGGTGGCGTCTTACAGAGTGACTGGGCCGCTCGGGGGGTTGCGGTTCCAGTCATCGCGATGAGACCAGGACTTCATCTCGGGGGAAGTCCTGCCGTCGGACCGGCTCGACCCTGCCGGTCGGCCCCCGGGGGCGTGCGCTTCAGGCCGCGCCCCCGGGGGCTTCGCGCGCCTTCGGGCGGGTGTCACGCGCTTTCGGCGGTGAACACGCGGCGGACTCCGGGAATCAAGTTGGCATCGGAGCCGTTATCAAGGGTATCTTCATGTTGCGCGGCCGCCGCGAGAGCGGGGATCGTGTTGACAACTGCACAGGGGGTGACTGGCTTCGACTTCGACTTTGCAAGTCAGGTGAAGCGGGCCGAGGACTGCGGACATAACCTCGTTAATCCTGTGACCGCAAACAACAAGTGCCAATTCCAAGCGCACTGAGGTCGGCCAGGGTTCCCTGGCTCTCGCTGCCTAAGTAGCGAAACCTCTGTCAGCCCGGGAGCGCCTTCGGCCCGGTGTCTGACATCGTTAGAAGGCTCAACCGATCAACCCGGCCACGGGGGCGATCGGGAAATCTCACAGTGGCTGAGCCCGTCGGCGACTCGCCTGCGTGATCGCCGGGGCTGAGAAAAGCACAGCAGGCTGCGCCCGGAGAAGCCCTGTCTTGGGGTTGAAGGACGCGGGTTCGATTCCCGCCACCTCCACAAGATCAAACCGCCCCTCACCTGCGTCATCATCGCAGGTGAGGGGCGGTTTCCTGCGTTTCGGGGCGCTGGCCTGCGCCCGAGCTGATCGGGGGACCGGTCATCGCAGGGGAGCGCCGCCCAGACTTCCTAATCGGCTCGCTCGTGGCGAACGGGCGCGATCTTCCGGGCCGCGTCTGTCATGGTGGGACGGTGAATTGGACCACGCGGGCGCTCGAAGTGCTGGCGGCGGGTGAGCCCACCCCGCTGATTGAGCTGCCGGTCTCGGCGCCCGGGATCAGCCGTGGCGCAGGCCTGGTTCGCGCGGCGGCTCGGGCTGCCGTACATCGTGGTCATGCCGGGCGCGCGCGACCAGGCTCGGACGGGGCCGGTTGAGGAACTGGGCGGGGAGTTTCGATTCGTGACGCTGCCACTGGCCATCTACGACGCCGCACGCGAGATCGGCGGGCATTTCCTGGACCAGTTCGGGCGGGTTACGCCGCACGAGCTGGCGGAGGAGTTGTTCGGGCAGTCGCGGCCGGACTGGGTGGTGTCGGGTGCGGGCACTGGGGCGACCTCGGCCGCCCTCGGCCAGTGGATCCGATCCCACCGTGAGGACTGCCGGGTCGCGGTGGCGGATCCCGAGAACTCCGCCTACTTCCCGGGATGGACGCTCGACGTGCCCGGCTACGGCGCCGGGATGCCCTCGTGGATCGAGGGCATCGGACGGCCGCGCGTCGAGCCCGGCTTCCGGCCTGACCTCGTGGACTTGGTTGTCTCCGTACCCGACGCGGCCAGAGTGGCGGCGGCCCGGCACATCCGCGAGGTCACCGGGCTGCCGGTCGGCGCCTAGGGCGCGTATCCAGTCGTGATCAACTCGCGGTACGGGTGAGGTCCCTGACCCAGATCATCGAGGCGCGCAGGTGGAGGCCGGCGAGGTAGCTGGCTGGGGTCTTGTCGTATCGGGTGGCGACGCCTCGCCAGGCCTTGAGCTTGTTGATCAGGCGCTCGACACTGTTCCTCTCCTTGTAGAGGTCGGCGTCGTGGCTGACAGGCCGACCGCCCGTGGAGCCCTTCTTCTTGCGGTTGGCGGCTTGGTCTCTCTTCTCCGGAATCACTGCCTTGATACCGCGTCCGCGCAGGTGGGCCCGATTGTCGCGGGAGGAGTAGGCCTTGTCAGCGGCGACCGCGTCCGGCTGGGTGCGGGGGCGGCCGACGGGGACGCGCACCCGTATCCTCCCCAGCACGGGGATGAACTGTGGGCTGTCCGCGGCCTGGCCCGCTCTCAGCACGAACGCCAGTGGACGGCACTTACGGTCGGCGGCCAAGTGAACCTTGCTGCTCTGCCCGCCCCTGGAGCGTCCCAAGAGGGCGCCCTTCAGCCGGAGTTTCCGCCGGCGCCGGACTCGTCGTCGCTCCCCCCGCTCGGGATCGATCTCGGCGTCCTGTCCGTCTTGTTCTTCGACATTGCCCCCTTTGACCTGGCCTTCTCCGCCTCGGCAGCTGCCTGCTCCAGTGCCCCCAAGACGTCCTCGCCCAGGTGCTTCCCGGCCGCGTCGTGGTGAGCACGTGCGGTGGTGGAGTCGATGCTGACCAGGGTCAGATCCACCTCACCCCGCTTCGCCGCTTCCGCGATCAGGCCCTCCAGCAGGGCCTCGAAAACGCCGGCGTCACGCCATTGCCGGAAGCGGTTGTGGACGGTCGACCAGGCACCGAACTCCCGCGGCATCTCCCTCCACTGTCCGCCGGTCCTGAACCGCCAGATCACACCCTCGAACTGGTGCCGTAACCGCTCGGGATACGGGCCGTACTCGCCGATCGGCAGGTACGGCCCGATGAACCCCCACTCCGCGTCCGTCAGTTGCACTCGCGTCACGCAACAAGACCTCACCACGAGGCCGAATCAACAGATTGATCACGACCCAATACACCGCGTTGTGGGCGGCGCTGGAACTGGTCGAGCGAATGCGGGCCAGAGGCGAGACCGGCACGGTGGTGTCGCTGATCGGCGACGCGGCCGATCGGCATCTGGCGACCTGTCGCGACGACGGGTGGGCCGCCAGGAAAGGGCTGGACGGGGGACAGTACACGGGCACTCTGGGGTAGCGCAGCAGCCTTTAGCCTGCGCCGGCCTGCGACGCGCGTTTTTGGCATGAGCGGATGTTCGCGCCGATCGCCTCGTGATGGCGGAACAGCCGCGCGTCGGAGGCTCTGAGAACGCCGCCGATCGCGGACGCTCGACGACCGGCTGCGCACCGCGAGAGCCGACCAGGACACGTATGCCAAGGCCGCATTATCCGCCGGTCAGAGGCCCAACGCCCGACACAGTTCTTCAGTCTGCGGTGCGGTGTTCGAGTAGGCGTTAAGCACCTTCACTCGTGTCATCAACGGCGGTGCCCTCAGGGGCACCGCGTTTTGTGTTGTAAGTGCAGGAGAGGGGCGGGGTCGGTCGCCTCGTCTGCCGTCACTCGGGGCTCGCCGTTGGCGTCGAGGTAGAGCTGACGGAAGAACGCCTGGTTGAGCATTCGCCAGGCGTTGTCGTCGGCGAGCCGCTACAACGCGTGCGGCCGGGCGAGCAGCTCAAGGACGGTCCCCAAAGCCTTACGGCCGGCGTGGAGGTCAGGTTGCTCGGTGCGGGCCATCCGAGCCTGGAGACGGGCATGTTCGCTGCGGATGGCGCGCAGCCGCTTGTGATCTGTGGCGGCCGGGGATATCTGTCATGGGCGCTCCGTGACGAGGGGCCACGTACAGGATCGCCCGATGGTCGACCCGCCGTCGCCCGCCGCCTTGCGGCCGTATCGCCGGGTGCGGGTTACTCCCCGTTGGAACAACATTCCCATCTCGGCGAGCGCAAGCCACTGAAAAGACGTAGCCACGACCAATCTAACAATCGTATGCGTGAAACAATAGATATTTCATGCGGTTGGCTTCTTCTCGACTGGATAACAGAGTGGAATTTGCGCCGACGGTAGGTGGGTCGCCGTCAAGCCGTCAGCTTGCTACTGCGCTGGAAGCGGGGATCGTCTGTAGGCCACCACGGGCTGGGTCTCTGGGATGCCGGGGGATGTGCTGCTCATGAGTGCATAGATATCGAATCGCGTTGCGGTGACGTTACAGCTTTTTTGTCCGATCTATGGTGATCTATGTCACCTTGTAAGTGCTGATCAAGGTCAGTAAAGATAACTTGCCATTTCCACTCACTACAGACAGAGGGTGTTAGTGACCAAGTTAGTCACCCCGGCGAGTTCGGCCGGGAAATCGCGTCGACGCCTGGCGTCGACAGTGGTGCTGTCGGTGTCAGCATCACTGCTGGTTGCAGGCACGACTACGGCCGCGATGGCAGGTCCGGACCCAAAGGTCACGCCGCAGCACGCTTCCGCCCAGACGATATTTCCGCGCCCAACGGATCCTGATGCACCGCTGCGTTCAGCGATCGAGGACGCCAAGAGGCACAACAAGCCGGTCGCGGTGGAAGCGTCCTACACGGAGTCCTCCCGCACCTGGGCCTATCCCGATGGCCATCTGTCCACGGAAACCTATGGTGGCCCCGCTCAACTCAAGCAGGCCGATGGAACGTGGGCCTGGATCGATACGACTCTGGTAGAGAAGGATGGCGGTCTTAAGCCTAAACTCGCGAAGGCGGACATCACCCTATCGCATGGGGGTGGCGTGCCATTCGTGTCGATGGAGCGCGGCAAGGGGCAGCAGCTTTCCCTCTCGTGGCTCAAGGACCTGCCCAAGCCTGATGTTAAGGGCAATGTGGCCACGTACAGGGACGCAGCGGGGCCAAGTGCTGATCTGGTCGTAACGGCACTGCCGACCGGGTTCCAGCATAATGTGGTACTGCGCGAGCGACCAAGCGCGCCGGTGGAGTTCCGTATCCCTGTCCAGGCTGACGGTCTGAAGCTGACCGTGACCAAGTCCGGTGGGCTCACGCTGGCCAACAACAAGGGCAAGACGGTGGTGTCGGCCCCCACCCCGCAGATGTGGGATGCGGCCTCCGAGCACCCCACCAAAGACCAGCCGGGCCGTCGGGCTGTGGTGAAGACGTCGGTGGAAAGCAAGGACGGCAAGACGATGCTCGTCCTGAAGCCGGACGCCAAATGGCTAGCGGATGCGGCGACTTCCTATCCTGTCACTGTGGACCCGACCACCACGCTCGGGGTGCTGCAGGAAGTCACCATTGCTTCCCCCAATAGCCAATCGGGCAGCCCAGCCATGGTCGGTCGCACCCGCGTCTGCGTCAGCAACTGCGATAGCTGGACAGGCAAGGTCTACGAGGACCGCGTCATGCGCGCACTCATGAGCTTCGACACAACCCCGATCAACGGGCGGCAAGTGGTCAAGTCGACCATGCAGCTCAGGCTGCGGATGGACGCCACCAGTTGCGGCCAATATCAGACCATTGTCGCCCAGCGGATCACTGGGGCCTGGGAGGCAGATCGCACCTTCTGGGGAAATCAGCCTGCTACCACTCCAGAGGGGCGCTTCACCGTCAACGCCTGCGAGATGCCGCGGACCGCCGGAGCGGTATGGAGCTGGGACCTGACCAAGATGACCCAGGCTTGGGCGACGGGGACGGCCAACAATGGCGTGATGCTGAGCTTGACCGACGAGTTCCCCGTCCCGGCAAACCTGTTCGAAGACTTCAGGTTCTGGGCGCAGGTATCGGGCCAGAACGTACCCAAGCTGAGCGTGGACTGGGTGCTGCCGCCGGAGATTCCTACCGTGACGGCCGAGTCGATCGACTCGATCAACGGTAACGACGCCATCGCACGTAGCACCAACGTCAAAGTGACCTACAAGTCGAGCGTGCCCGAGGCCACGCCGCTGAATTACACGGTGACTGTCAACGACTCCACCATGGCCCCGCCGGCAGCGCAGTTACCCACGGGCGAGGCGGCCTACTGGAAGTTGGACGAGACCAGCGGCGGGAGCGGAGCCGACTCCTCGGGCAGAAATCTGCCGCTGGCTCTGAATGGCACCTACAGTCGCGTGCCCGGCCAGCTCGGACAAGCCCTCAAAGTATCGAGCGGTGGGTATGCCATCACCAGCAAGCCGGTGCTTAACACCAATCAGAGCTACACCGTGGCCGGCTGGGTGAAGCTGAACAGCAGTGCTGAACCGCAGACCGTGTTCTCCCAGATGGGCGTCAATCAGCCCGGCTTCTCATTGAAGCTGGAAACCTCGGGGCTAGGCGACGTCGATCAGCATTGGTGGTTAAGCCTGGTCACCGAAGACCGGGCGGACCGGATCAACGAGACTGTGGTCATTTCCGATAAGGCTGTAAAAATCGGCGAATGGACTCATGTCACCATCCAATATGATCAAAGTGCCCGTAAGGCGCGCCTCTATATGGACGGCGTGCTGGCCGGCGAGCGTGACTACACCCCCTCCTGGAACGCTCAAGGCGCATTCGAGATCGGTAAAGGCCGGGTCCTGGCCAAGGCCCTCGACGGGACAGTCGATGACATCCATGTCTATCAGCGGGTCCTGGCCGCTGATGAGATCCGAACCATGGTCGGTGTCCCCGGCACCACCACCAACAACGACATCCCATCCGGCAAGGTGCTGGACAAGGTATTCACACTGGACAACCCGGCCAGCTTCAAGTTCGTCGTGAAGGCCTGCCGCAGCGGCATCACGCCCCCTTCTTGCAACGAAAGCCCGGCCTATCGCATCACCAGCGACGCTCCTGTCCTGCCGGGTGACACGAAGACCGGCATGGAAGACCCCACCCAGCCGATCCTGTCCGGCATGGTCAACCGCCCCTCGGGCGGCCCGGTAACCGCTAAGTACTACCTGTACGACGACAAGGGTGCGCCCGTCGGCGCGACGCCGCTCGGTTCACGTACCGTCTACGGCGGGCAACGGGCGTCGCTGCAGGTTCCCGCCAATGCAGTGCAGCCAGGACGTACCTACCGATGGCACATGGTGGCCTGTGCTGTGGGCCAGGCTAGTGTTGGGGGTGGCGGCGATCCGGCGCCCACACCAACTCCTACACCGACGCCAACCGTCACCCCCACTCCCACCCCTACCCCCACCCCCACCCCCACCCCCACAGCTAGACGGTATGAAGCGGAGTCGGCGACGCTGAACGACTTCACGCCTCTCACCGACCCGCCGCAAGACGCATCCGATGGTGCGGTAACCAGCAGCGAGCGAGGAGCCACCGCAAGGTGGACCATCCATACGACCGGGACGAGCGCCACTCTGCGTTTCCGCTACATCAGCCCCGGTGCGACCATGTGGCTGAGCAGTAATGATGGACCGGTCACCTCCGTGGTCTTTCCGTCTGTCAGCGGATGGACCGACTACAGCACCACCTTCAACGGCCTGAAGGCCGGAGACAACATCATCGAACTGGCGATCTCCAACGCGCCGCTAGGCATCAGCCTCGACTACCTGGAAGTCACCGACAACCCCGACGACGAAGACTCTGCCATCGCGCGTAGCCAGGCTGCTGTCGCGACACCCGCATCAGATGGCCTGGAAGAAGTCTGCACAGCCAAGACCGCACCCGTGTCCTTCACCACCCCTGGCACGCCACCGACGGATCCCGTAGAGGAGGCTGAGCAGGTCACGCTCCTCAAGGACAATTTCGTCATCAAGACGGCCAGAACTGATCCCACCGCCTGCAGCGGTGCGCCTTGCACTGTGACTGGTGACGCAGCAATCCGGATCGGCGGCACCGGAGCGGACAAGACGGCCGCTGTGCTTGGATTCAGGCTCGACGAGCTCCCTGATGGAGCCGCCGTGGCGGAAGGCATCCTCAAACTCGGTACGGCCGTCTGCCCAGCCGGCACCTGCCCTGCGGACGCGGTCATCACTGCGACCCCACTTAAACATCCGGTTACGGCAGAGTCGAAGGGGTCGGAGCTGACGGGTGACGCCGACACCAGTACAGCCCCTTACTCGCTGCCGATCGGCGGTCCGCAGGCTGATATCGCTGGCAGTGAGTACCAGTGGCTCCTGCTCACATCAAACAAGGACGAGGTGGTCACTTTCGCCGATGCTGCAGCTGCCGAGCAGCCGTCGCTTACGCTCACATACGTCCTGGCGGGCCCACCGAGCAAGGTGCTGAACCTGGCAACAAGGGCTGGAGACGCGAGCGCCATCGCGAGTTGGGGCATTCCGGAGCGAACCGGTAGCGTCGCTCTTCTCGATGGTTACGATGTCGAGATTGCCGACAGCGGAGGCGCGGTGATCAAAACCATCGAGGTGAAGGATCCGTACGCGAGCATCACCAATCTCACTAACGGTAATACCTACAATATCAAGGTGCGCGCAAAGACCGCTTACGGTAAGAGCGGCTGGGAAACGGCTTCCGTGACGCCCAAAGCCGCGCCGCCCCCGCCAGACCCTTCCCAAGGCTGCATCCCCTTCTTGGATGGACGGCAGCAACAAAGTGCGAAGGTCCTGAGTGGATCCGGCGCACAGACATACATCGCTCGAGTCAAGGCCTACTACCAGGCGCAGGACACAGTCCTGGAGGGTAGAGCCAATACGATTTGGGATGCTCCAGGCGTAACCGCCAGTGCTCCCAGCACCGCCAAGCTGTCTCTGCTGAACGCTGCTCTTGTAGAAGAGCGACAGGCGCTGACGCAGGCGGGTGGCGCCAGAACAGGATCTTCTGTGCAGTTGGCCAACGCGGTTGTGGAGCCCCTGGCAGACGGCAGCGTACGCGTCACCACCGAAGTTAACCGCACGTGGACCGAGACGACCGCATCGAGTCATGGTGCGGTCAGCACCCGCTCTACGGCAGGCACATCTGGAGTCGTGGAGCCAATCGAATCAACGCTCTCGATCCACGTTTTCGATCGGTGCGGCAACATGACAACCATCGACGTTCCACTGCCGGCTTACGAGGACTCATCCGACGGTCGTGACCCATGCTCCGGCTTTGTCGAGCCCGATGGCAGGCTAGTCCAGGTTTGCGGCGCGAGTGCAGGGGGAGGCGGCCCTGTCACCACGCCGCTGACATTCGTCGAGGCGGCCTATATGGATGTCCCCATCTGGAAGAATTTCTGGGCGCGAATCCAGCTCACTCATCAGTGGGAGACGCAGCAGACCGGCCAAGGGCCGATTCAAACCACCAGGCGATGGAAGGTGGACGTTCTCCAGCACTATATGCGGCTCTACAGCATCGGCTCCCAAAAGGAGATCTGGGATACCAAGACGGGACAATATGTCCTGAAAAACCTTGAGATGCAGAGCACGGGTACCGCCTGCTTCACCAATGTCCGATACAAAACGGAGATTGGCCTGGGCTTCGCATTTGATTTTCCCAGGACCGGATCGATAAATGTCGGTGCAGCAAAGAGTAACGAGGTCGGTCAGGACTGCAAGTACAGCACAGAAGAGTACAAACGGGCTCCCGACCCCAAGAAGTACGCCGATCCGAAGGTGTGGAACATGCCGCCATTCGTCGAGGCGGAGTGCGTTCCTGAGAATCTCAATGAATGTGAACTCAACAAGTTCAGCCATCGGATGGATGCAAAGCTGATCTTGTGGCACCCGCCTGTCAAAGGCGAAAATCTGCAGTCCAATGATGTCGTGGAGGCGGCTATCAGTTGTCGACCACTTACCTTCGCAGGCTGGCCTCCAGGTGGAGCGACCACATACAAAACCGGGCACCCGCACTGCGGTGGAGGCGCGACTGTGAACGGGAAGCGAATGCAGCCGCTCATTGAAGGAAAGTACGTACGGCCGCAGTAGCAGCAAATGCTAGATGAGTCATAGCCAGGACGGGCCGTCGTCATGTGTCAAACGCCGGCCTGTCCTGAGGCTGCTCAAGGATCGAGGTAGGGATGAATGACGATCGATCGCCATGTCGAATGCTGCTTTCCGTAGTGGTGGGGTTGATCGTGCTACTCGCTGCCTGCGGGGAGCCTAAGGAGCGCCTTTACAGAGACGATCAAGCGTTTGCGGAGTTCGCTCTAAGTGCGCTTTCGGTCGCCCATCCCGACTACAGTTTCAATCCTGCCCCGGATAGCGAGAGAACGTCGAGCGGGCTGGCGGTTACACTGAAGGCACAGGCTATCGGTTCCTTCATGGCGGGAAGTGTTGGCGCAGTGACGGTTTCGGTAGCATACGACGCAAAAACAGGCGTAACGACGGTGACGCAGCTACCTGAAACGCGCTTGGGCCGTGTGCTCAAGACTTTGTCCACTTCTAAAGACAACGTCGAACACTCTCAAGACACACGAGAACTGCTCTCCAATATGGGTGCCAGTGTAGAGGCCGTAGCTGTTGCCGAGCTTGCCGAACCCGTGACAGATGCGCTGCTCGACAGGAATGTTGGGCTATCTCAACCACAGCGGGTTCTCCTTTCCTTGAGGAGAGGTGAACCGCCTCTTGGTAATAGCCTCTACTGCGGTCGGACTTGTGACGGGCGTTCTTATGTTGCCCCGTTCGCTGAATGGGTATCCACTCTGCGGTCCCAGGATCAGCCCGCTCTTAAGGCGTTCGGTTTAGACCTGAAGAGTTTGACGGCAGTTTCGCATCGCGGGCTGATATATGGACTAATCTACGAAAAGTATGATGCCGCGACTCTGCTCGCGATTTCCAAGAATCCGATGGTGAGAAGCTTGTATGTCGTGGACGCTAGCCTCAAATGCGCCTCTGATAGCTCCGCACTGTGTGATCCCGTGAAGGAGTGAGCTGCCTGCGACAGTCGAGCAAGAAGTGGATCGCGTTCGGGTGCCATCAGCCTCGGTTGACGTGCTTCGTCCGCCATCTGGAGCGCGTCATCGACCCATACCTGCTGACATGGCGAGCGAGGACGTCTACGGCGGCGACGGTCTGGTCGATGAGATGGCCAATCACCCGCGGCTGGTGATCGCCTGGGGTGTTCCTGGTGTGGCGCTCAAGCCGGTGACCACAGCTATCTCGTGGGGCATCGCTATCGTGGCGGCCTACGCCGATCGCATACCGGGCGATGACTCCAATGACCTGGGCGACTACGAGCTGCACCGCACCCGCTCCGCAGGCCGCCAGAACAGCTGCGGGTTCCACGGCGAACATGGCGACGGCAAGGGCGTCAGCCCCCGCAGGCGCGGAGATCGCCCCAGCAGGTCAGACGACGTGGCGGCGATGTCGCCGTCGCATGCGCGGGGATCGTCCGCGGGCGGCTGTGTCCTGGTCAGCGGCGTAGCAGTCGGCCCCAGCACGAGCCGGATTAGCAATGCACTCCCAGCCCTCACCTACTCCTGATGGGTCGGCCCCGCAGGCCGGGGATATCTAAGAAGCCTCAATGTGGTTGTCGAGCACATCACGCAGCGCCCTTATCTGCACCGCGGTGTTCGAGTAAGCGTTAAGCACCTCCACCTGTGTACGACGCCGCTGCGGCGTCGTGGTGTCAGAAACGGCGGTGTCCTCACGGGCACCGCCGTTTCTGCGTTGTATATGTGGTTCCGGGGTGACCGGGTGCAACACGCCGCGGCGTGGCGATGGTGGTGCCAGCCCCCCTGCAAGAGACCTGACCGCATGACTGATCATGAAGGTCGGAGAGCCAAAGATAAGGACATCACCCCTTATAGAAGGAGATGTCCACGATGTTGGGTAAGTGCCTCGCCGCTGCGACCGCCGCCGTCGTCCTGCTGGGCGCCGCCTCGCCCGCCCTGGCCGCCGTGGCCCCACGCGAGACCGTGCAGGCACGGCTCGACCGGCTCACCACGCGCGACGGCCTGGCCGGTGCGGTGCTCTCCGTGCGCGACACGAGCGGCCGTACGACCACCTGGACCTCGGGGACCGCCCGCCGTGGCACCCGTGAGCCGATGGTCGGCGATGACGGCCGCTTCCGCGCGGCCAGTGTCACCAAGTCCGTCGTCGCCGTGACGATGATGGAGCTGGCCCGCGACGGCAAGGTGGAGCTGGACGAACGGGTCGAGCACTACCTGCCGGGTGTGCTGCGGGGCGCCCCGATCACTGTCCGCCAGGTGCTCCAGCACACCAGCGGCCTCCCCGAGTACGTCGACCTGATCGACTGGACCAAGCCAGCCACCCCCGCCGACCAGCTCGCGCTGGCCCTGACGCGCGAGCCCGTCGCGCAGCCGGGGAAGCGGTACTTCTACTCCAACACCAACTACCTGGTCGCGGGCATGCTCATCGAGAAGGTGACCGGAGAGGACTTCCGCGAGGTCACCGCGGACGGCGTGCTGAAGGGCCTGCGCGACACGTACTGGCCGAAGAGCGGCGAGCTGGGCATCCGGGGTGGGCACGCGCACACGTACGGCGTCGACCCCACCGCGCCGAAGGCCGGGGAGAAGGACCTCACGCTGCTGCCGGGGTACGTGTTCGGGGCGGGCGGCGGCCTCGTCTCCACCCCGGAGGACCTGAACCGGTTCTGGCAGTCGGTTCCGGAGAGCACCCTGCGGACCATGCTCGCCGGGGCGGTCCGCGCCGACGACCCCGAGGGTGCCCGCTACGGCCTGGGCGTCTACGCCTACCGGCTGAGCTGCGGCTCGGTCTGGATGCACGACGGCGGCCTGCCGGGCGTGCGGGTGCTGAGCGGGCGCGACCGCGCGGGCCGGGCCGCGACTGTGTACGTCACGGGCACCCCGAAGAGCGACGACCACCTCTTCGACGCCTTCGACGCCGCCCTGTGCGCCCCCTCACGCTGACCGGGCCCTGAGCCGCTCGCGGCGGCACCGGCCGGGCTCATCCGCCTCCGGCGAGCCCGGCGAGCCCGCCGGCCTCCGTTGGCTGGGGAGGCGGCTCCAGAAGCCAGGCGAGCGCGGCCGGGGTGGCGTCGAAGTGGCCGGCGTGGCCCGCGTCCGGCTGCACCGTGAGCGTCGCGGTGGGGATGCGGGAGGCGAGCCAGCGCGCATGGGCGACCGGCACGACCGGGTCCAGCTCACCGTGCCAGAGCAGCACCGGCACGGTGATGGCGGCCGGGTCGAAGCCCCACGGGCGGCCGAACAGCGCCAACACGTCGTCCACCCAGCCGTCGAGGCCGGGACGGACCGCCTCGGCGTACGCGGCGGCGAGCATGGAGCCGATCTCGGGGCGGCCGAGGACGGCGGCCTCGGTGGCCGGAAGCTGCGGAGGCCCCGACGTGCCGGAGCTCTCCGCGGCGAGGTACGCCACCATGGCGGCCCGGTCCCGCAGGGCGACCCCCGCGCTGCGGACGTTGCCGTCCATCATGCCGGCCGTCCAGTCGAGCCCCCCGGCGTCGCGCGGCGCGAGCCCGGCCATCGAGGCGACGCGCAAAGCGCGGCCGGGATGGCGGGCGGCGAACGCCAGGGCGTGCGGCCCGCCCCCGGAGACGCCGTACACGGCGAAGCGGTCGAGCCCGAGGGCGTCCGCGACGGCGGCGACGTCGTCGGCCCCGTCCACCACGCGCCGACCGGGCAGGGGGGTGGAGCCGCCGAAACCGGGGCGGTCGAAGGTGATCAGGCGGACGCCGAGGCCGGTGAACAGGGCGTCGTCGGGGTGGCGGGCCAGCCGGCTCATCGGGCTGCCGTGCAGATAGATGACCGGCGTCCCGTCGGGCACGCCCCACTCCTCGACGGCCAGCGTGCGGCCGTCCACGGTGATCACTTCGCGCATTCCGGCAATCTAGCCGGTGCCGGACTTATGGCTCACATGGTTTCGTTCTGGGCGGATCTTCCGGCGCGGAGGGCGTGCCGGCGCGGGGGTTCCGCCGAAATCATCGAAGAAAGCCCAGGTCGAAGACTTATCTGGAACGAGGGTGATTAGAGATCGGTGGTGGGGAAGTGGAAGAGCCGAGTCCGGGTCAGTCCCGGTTGTCCATGGAGGGCAATGTGATCATTCTCGGTCTGATTCTCGTGGTGCTGGGGTGGCTGCTCGGCATCTCGATTCTCTACACGATCGGCGGCATCCTGCTGCTCATCGGCGTCGTCTTCCTCGTCCTCGGATCGGTCGGGCGTCCCGTCGGTGGGCGGCGGTACTGGTGGTGAGGTCGGTCGCCGGCGTGGCGGGCGGGCGCCCCCCCCCGGCGGAAT